>JAZUGD010000296.1:0-3893 GCA_045641025.1 Eubacteriales bacterium | reverse complement strand
TACCGCAATCAGTCAGGACGAGAGAGCAAAGCACGGCAGAGACGCCGGCACCGTCGGCATCGCGGTGAACGTCGTTCTGTTCGCCGTCAAGCTTGCCGTCGGAATAATATCGGGAAGTCTTTCCGTTGCCGCGGATGCCGTAAACAACCTGTCCGACGCGCTCTCGTCAATTTTCGTCCTCGTGGGCTACGTCATATCGGCGAAGCCTGCCGATAAGGACCACCCTTACGGACATGCAAGAGTCGAATATCTCTGCGGTCTCTTTATTTCCGTAATCGTTACCGTGCTCGGTATCGAAATGCTGAAAAGCTCCGTCGAAGCCGTTATAACGCCGTCCGACGCCGTAAAGTTCAGCACCGTAGCCGTAATCGTCATGCTCGTGACCGTAGCGGCGAAAATCGGTCTTGCCGTCTTCTATTCGGCAGTCGGCAAAAAAATCGGCTCGCAGTCGCTCCGTGCGTCTGCCGCCGACAGTATCGGTGACGTTGCGGCAACCGCAGCCGTCGTTGTCGGAATGCTGCTCACTCCCGTGTTCGGTCCCCGTACCGACGGCGTGCTCGGTATAATCATTGCACTTTATATCATAATTCTCGGCATTAAGCTCGTTAAGGAATCGTCGGGGACGCTTATAGGCGAAGCACCCGATAAAGAACTCGTAACTGCACTTCAGAAGAAGGTCAGAAGCTACGACGGAGTGCTCGGCGTGCACGACCTCGTGATACACAGCTACGGCGCGGGCAAAATTTTTGCCTCGATTCACGTCGAAGCGGATGCCTCGGGCGACCCGATTGAGATTCACGATACGGTCGACAATATCGAAGAAGAAGTCCGCCGCGAAATGGGCATAGACCTCGTCGTACATACCGACCCGATATGCACAAGTGACGAGAGAATCAATTCTCTACGTCACGCGGTATCGCAGATAGTTACCGACATCGGAGCCGAAACGGAATCGCACGTGTCAATGCACGACTTCCGCGTCGTATTCGGCGTAACTCACACGAATATATTGTTTGACGTCGCAGTCGATATAGACATGAAGCTCACCGACCGTGAGCTGTCGGATAAGCTTTCGGCAAAAATCCGTGCTCTCGACCCGACGTACAATACCGTAGTCACCGTAGACAGAGAATATCACACCGAGCGTTTCGGCGAAGAAATGAAATAAAAAAGCCCTGCGGATTTATTCCGCAGGGTATTCTTCATCCTGAGGCGGGGCCTCTTTTTTATTTGCCGAATACGACAGTATCGCCGATACGGTAATCAGTACCGCAAAATAAATGGGAATCATGATTATCATTGATTTCAGCATGTTTATCGGGGATGCTTCGATTCCCGTAAGAGCGGACAGCTTATCCGAAACGTCCGCGGGGAGAGCGGAGAGAAAACCGTATCTTTCGGTCAGATACGAAAATCCCGTTACGAGAACGATGTGAAATAACAGAATAAAGAAAAATCCGCGTGATTCACGCCGTACGAGATACAGCGCAACCAGAAGCCCCGCAATAACGGGAAACAGCAGAGCAACCGCTCCGAGCACCGAGTACAGCCCTACGAGCGGTCGGAACAAGAGAGTTATCACAAGCGCCGAGAGCAGCGCACGGAAAAATGAGCGTATAGGTTTCATAATAATCTCCATACGCCGCCGAAGCGGCGTCACAAAATTTGATGAAACGGCGGCGTGTTTTCTTGCTGTGGCAAGGAAACGAAAATCTTGGCTTGTGGATTTTCAGCCGCCGGTTCAAGCGTGAACGGATATACTTTGCTTATAACCGCATGAACCTTCACGCTACTCCTTATGTATATTTTGGGTCATTATACCGCCGGAGCACGGAAAATATTATCAAACCGTGTCAGCCGGCGATAAGTTTTTCTATAAGGTCATAAAGCGGGCAGAGACCTATCGGCAGGAAAATCGCGGGAAGGTAGTTCGCAACCTTGATTTTCGTCGCGCCTATCATGTTGAGGCCGAGTCCGAAAATTATCAGCGAGCCCGCACAGTTCATTTCCGCGATAACCGCCTCACTGAGGAACGGCGCGACAAACGATGCGCAGAGCGTTATAAGTCCCTGATAAATAAACAAAGGCAGCGCCGCGAACGAAATGCCGACACCGAGAGCGGATGCCATTACGATAGCGGCGATAAAGTCGATGAGCGACTTTGCGAAAATCGTCGAGCAGTCTCCTGTGAGACCCGCGTCAAGCGAGCCGACGACCGCCATCGCACCGACACAGAAGAGAAGTGCGCCCGCGCACATTCCCTCACCGATGCCTCTCCCGCCTTCCTTGCGCTTTACCTTGCGTTCAACAAAGGCCGAAAGCTTCTGCGTGCCGAGGTCAATATCGACAGCCTCGCCGATAAGCGCACCGAGCGCGAGAGACACGATGGTAACGAGGATTCTTTTGCCTTCAAGTGCGCCCGAAACGCCGATGAGAATAACGGCAAGCCCGAGGCCCTTCATGATCGCGTCGGAAATTTTCTCCGATACGAACTTACCGATAAGACAGCCGATAAGACCGCCGAGAATTACAACCGACGCATTGACCGTGGCTCCTATCATTCCTTGCATATAAACACCGATAAACTTGTGCCGCACCGCGGCATTTTTTTATTTTATTACGATAACCGTCTGCGAGTCCTCCCCGCAGGAAACCGTGAACCTGTTCTCGTTTTCGGGAAGCTCGAGTCTGCACTCGAACGTACCGTCGTCCGCCGTGGGAATAGTCACTCCGTTGACGGAGAGCGTGCCTTCCGTAACCTTGCCGGAGAATACCGCGTACGCCTTGTACTCCGAAATGTCGCCGTCGGGCTCCTTTTCGGGACTGTAGAAGAAGACGTAGGGGGATGCCTTAAGCACGACCTCGTTTCCCGCACCGCCTACGTTTCCGTCAAGCGCGGCGTAGCCGTACATCGCATAGCCGGAATATGAGGGCAAGCCGCGTCCCGCGTCAATCTCGGCGGAAAGCTCGCCGCTTTCGTACGTGTCGGAGGGGTCGTATCTGTATGCGGCAAGCGCGGGTATGAACTCAACGTCCGTTCCGTCGCATACGTCGCTCCACCATTTTGCAAGCGGTACGAACGGTGCGGCGGCGCTTGAACGCTCCCAGTAAAGCTGAGGTGATATAAAGTCGACCCAGCCGTTCTTTATCCACGTGACGGAATCGCAGTAAATCTCGTCGTATGCTTCAAGTCCCGCGGTAGGCGAGCCTCCGTTTGTCCCGTCGTCATTCTGCCAAATACCGAACGGCGATACGCCGAAACGCTTGCCCGCGTCCGCCGCGGCATCGTGACATGCACGCACGAGCTTATTTACGTTTTCGCGTCTCCAGTCGGAGAGGGAAGCGTTTCCTCCCGTTTCAGCAAAGGTCGCCTTGTCGTCAAATACGGCGTTCGCCGCAGGGTAAGGGTAGAAGTAATCGTCGAATACGACGCCATCTATATCGTAGTTTTCCGCAAGGTACTTAACCTCATCCGCGATGAGGTTTCTGACCTCGGGTGCTCCGCAGTCAAAATAAAGCTTCCCGTCACCGTAGAACGAAACGAGCGACGCGTTCCGCGCGGGGGATGTCGCTGCAAGCGTCCCGATTGCCTGTTCCTTCGTGTCGGCGGGGTTTACGGTTACGCGGAGAGGGTTCATCCATGCGTAAAGTGAGGGTCCGCTCTCACGGCAGAGAGAGGCAAAATATTCAAGCACGTCAAGCGTGAGCGTACCGTCCGACGAAAGATAATTCGATACGGGGAAAACCTCAGATTTGTACAGCGCGTCGCATGCGGGATGCACCTGAAGATATACCGTGTTCATTCCGAGACGGAGGGCTCCGTCAACGACGGCCTGCGCCTCGGCTTTCAGCTCATCCGCGGACAAGTCGGGCTTCGACGGGTAGTTTATGTT
>JAZUGD010000295.1:0-11049 GCA_045641025.1 Eubacteriales bacterium | reverse complement strand
ATAACCTTTCCGTCTGCGTCGTAGCCGAACTCAAACTTGATGTCGTAGAGAACGAGACCCTTCTCGAGAAGGTCGTCCGCAACGATTTTGGTAATCTGCTGGGTCATTACCTTGATGTCGTCGTACTGCTCTGCGGTCATGACGCCGAGGTCAACGAGGCCGTCCTTGGTTACCAGCGGGTCGCCGAGGTCGTCGTTCTTGAAGGTGGTCTCAACGTATGCGGGGAGGTTTGCGCCTTCCTCAACGTAGTCCTTGTAGCGGCGGGATAAGCTGACGAGTGCCTTGTAACGGCAGATAACCTCAAGTCCCTTGCCGAATACCTTTGCGGGGAGCACTTCCATGGTGGTGTCCTCGAGGTTTGCGGAAACGAAGTGAGTCTTTATACCTGCGGCGTTTACCTTCTCGAAGAAGTAAACGGACATTCTGAGGTTAACGACGCCGACGCCGTCGATGGTGAGTCCGACGGAGTTCTCGCCGGGATCGAACACGCCGTCCTTGCCGGTGCAGTCGTCCTTGAATTTGAGGAGGTAGTTGCCGTTATCGAGTGCGTATACGTTCTTGGTCTTTCCGGTGTAAACGAGTTTCTTTTCCATTTTTTGAGTGCTCCTTTTATATAAGTGAAATTTTTGACTTAAAGATTTGCCGCGATGGTTCTGTCTTTTTCGAGGACGGCGGCGGCGCCTGCCTCACGCTTCGCGTCGAGCTTTGCGGCGAGGGATGCGTCCTCAATCGCAAGCATCTGTATGCAAAGCAAAGCGGCATTGACTGCTCCGTTAATCGCAACCGCAGCTACGGGGATGCCTGAGGGCATCTGTACGGTGGACAGAAGTGCGTCAATGCCGTCGAGTGTTTTCGATACGCAGGGAATTCCCACAACCGGGAGGGTAGTGTTTGCCGCAATTGCGCCGGCAAGGTGTGCCGCCATGCCTGCGGCTGCAATGATGGCTCCGAAGCCGTTCTCGCGGGCGTGCAGAGAGAAATCCCTCGCCTCGACGGGCGTACGGTGAGCCGAATAGATGTGTACCTCGTAGGGTACTTCGAATTCCTTCAGGGTGTCAACGGCTTTCTGCACGACGGGCAGATCGCTGTCGCTTCCCATGATAATTCCGACTTTTTTCACGAAAAAACCTCCGTAAGAATAGATAAAGGGCGCACTTGCACAGAGATACGTACAGGTGCGCCCAGACGGTCGGCTAATGCGCTCCGGGTTCCTCCGCGGTTGGTTCCGCGATTATCCGTCAGTTGCCCGGGACGGCACCGATATTCGGTACGGGTACATTATACCAAAAACCGCAGTGATTGTCAATAACGGAAATGTAAAAACACAGTGAAAAAACGGCGTATTTTCGGGGCGGTTTAACCAAGTTTCCACCCTGCGGGGATTGCCGACTCCGACGGAACGATGAAGAAGGCGGGGTTGGTCACGCCGGGAGCGTCCAGCGCTTCCCTGTTGCGGGTTCCGAGCGGCAGGAATCCGGTCTCCTCCACGGTGCTTCTGAACTTCTCGTACCGTGCGGAATAAAGCTCGCGCTCGCCCTCTGTGCCGTTCTCATAGTCCGACACGTAGGTTGCGATAAGCGACGGGAGGTACATGGTTACGGAAATCTCTTTGATAATTTCCTCGCTCCGTGAATCGGGGGCGAGCGCGAGAGCCTTCTCAAACAGTATTTCGTTTTCGTCGAACTGAGACGCGTACGCCTGCGGGTTGAAGCTGTCGTATGAGTCTATCCAGCGGCAGCCGAGCGGCTGACCGCTCTCCGCCTTGCGGCGTGTGAATTCGTACACGTATCCGCCCACGTCGCCGTAATCAAGCGCCATGTATTCTCTGACAAGCTCCCAGTATTCCTCCTCGGTCATGTCGGGCTCCCAGTTCAGACGGGAGATGAGATACGGTACCATTACGTCCTCATAATCAAGCTCGTTTGACATACAGTTGTATATGCCGGAGGCACCCGCGTCGCGCAGGGCTTTGACCGTATCGTAAAGCGGACCGAGCACGGAGTAAAAGCCCGCGATGTGCGACATGTAACTGCCCCATTTGCCGGGGTATATCCACACGTCAACGCGGCTCGCAATTGCGGTCCACTGTTTCAGGTAGTCGTAATAATAAGCGTTGCCGGTGTGACGGTCGCATGCCGCTACGGGGTCGCATTTGTCGCCTCTGTTCGAATGTGTGTAGCAGGCGTTGTAGCCGACGTCGTACCAGTAGCACATCGCTATTGATACGTTCTCCGCGGGGCGCGTTACCTTCGGCGGCTCGATCGTTCCGAGGTATGCGAGCATCGCAAAATCGAGCCCCGGATAGGTTTCGGAAATCATCTCCGCCATTTTGTTCGTGAACTGAAGCACGATGCCCGTGTAGTTACCGTCTTTTTTACCTGCGGCAAGACAGTTTCTGCACTCGCAGAACACCGTGGTGTCCGCCTGTGCCACGTCTATCGTAACGATGTCCTTGCCCACAACGTCGCCCGCCTCCACGCGTGCGGCGATTACCGACATATAGTAGTCGTAGGAGGCTTCAATGAATTCCTCGTTCGTATAGCACGGCTGAACGCCGGGGCTTGTCCAGAGGTCGCCGTAAACTCCCGCGTTCAGGGCGTTAAGGAGTCCGTGGGACGCGCATTTTCTCACGCCGAAGCCGTTGTACTGCTTCTTTTCGCGGATGCCCTGATTGTCGCCGTGCTTCAGGTTTTCAACGTCGCCGGAAAGTCTGCTGTATCTGTAATCGAAGGAGGGTACGCAGGTTTCGTTCGTTCCCGCGGGAATATCGACGGTGTCCGCCTCGTACAGATACTCAACGGAGCTTGACGAAAGAGCGTATTCGAACAGAAATCTCCAGCCGATATAGTCGCGCAAAAATCCGTAGACTCCGTACGCGCAGCCGCGCCAACGTCCGCCGGATATGTAAAGGTCTCCCGTATCCGTGACGCTGACCGTGTAGCCCTCGTCACCGAGGACGGCGTATCTTTCGTCCCCGGGCATTACCTGCTCGAGCACTATGTTGTGCTCCGCGGGAGTCTTAACCACGGGCAGACGAACCCCGCAGGTTTTCTCAATATACGAGGCAAGCTCGTCCGCCGCGAAGGTGTGAAGGTAATCCTCCTCCGCGTCGAGATATATCGAATATTCCGAAATATCGCGTCCCGCTACCGTGACGGAGCCCACGCGGTACCCCTCGCCGTACGCGACGTTCACGGAGTCCGCGTTTTTGTATTCCGAAACGTAGCGTCTTACGGCGCGGTCGAGCGCATCCTCGGTTTTACCGAAGAGCACCGTGTCACCGGCGATTTTTCTGATTATATAGCCGTCCTCACGGAAGCCCGACAGGTCAACGCCGTAGTCGGAAGAATTACCGATTCCGACGGCAAAATGCCCCGTGCCGCCGACCTTTCCGGCGAGCCATTCGGCGCAGGCTTCAGCTGAGGAAGACGCCGCGGTGACCGTGTCCTTTTCTTCTGCGGCACAGCCGCAGAGGGACGCGAGAACGAAGAGTGAAGCAAGCAGGAGAGATAACGTTTTTTTCATACGGATACCTCCGAGGTTGTCTTTTCTTCAATTATACCATACCGTCCGCCCCGTGTCCATAAAACGGGGTGATTTTTTTGTTTAAAACGGAATAAAGAAAAATTTTGCAAATACACTTGACAAACCCGTCCCCGTGCTGTATAATACACGGGTAAAAAGAAGCGGGCATAGCCTCACCGCAGCACCAATGAGTGACTCCGGTCAATATCAGAACGCGTGTTTGGTATGGGTATGCTTTGCTCCGTACCATTTTTTATATTTTACGGAGGTACTCGGTATAAGTACTAAAGAACTGTTCATCAATGATGACATCAGAGCAAGCGAGGTTCGCATGCTCGATGAAGAGGGCAATCAGCTCGGAGTCATGTCTCTTGACGAAGCAAAGGCTTACGCCTACGACAAGGGTCTCGACCTCGTGATGATAGCTCCGCAGGCAACTCCTCCCGTATGCCGCTCCATGGATTACGGCAAGTTCCGTTACGAGAGAGACAAGAAGGAAAAGGAGTCCCGCAAGAAACAGCAGACGGTTGAGGTCAAGGAGGTACAGCTTTCCTGCCGTATCGACGTACACGACTTCGAAACCAAAGCAAACAGAGCAATCAAGTTCCTCTCCGACGGAAACAAGGTGCGTGTGTGCCTCCGTTTCAAGGGACGTGAGATGGCTCATCAGGATCTCGGACGTGAGGTGCTCGAAAAGTTCGCGTCGTACTGTGAAGAGTACGCACAGATAGACAAGGCTCCCATTCTTGAGGGCAGAGTGCTCACCATGTTCCTTGCTCCCGTTAAGGCACAGACCAAATAACAGTTCAATTACAACCGACTTCCGATACCTAATTTGAAAGGAAAAAGAACCATGGGAAAGATCAAGACTCACAGCGCCTCTGCCAAGCGTTTTTCCGTTACCGGCACCGGCAAGGTAAAAATGAACCATTCACAGCACAGACATAAGCTCAACTGCAAGACCGCTAAGCGTAAGAGAAACCTTCGTAAGGCTACCTACCTCAGCGACGCCATGACCGCTAACGTAAAGCGCCTCATCTGCAAGTAATTCATTGAAAGGAAAGACGAAAAATGGCAAGAATCAAGTGTGCTAAAACTACTCGTAAGAGAAGAAATAGAATTCTGAAGGCAGCCAAGGGCTACTGGGGCTCCAAGAGCAAGCACTTCAAGATGGCCAAGCAGGCCGTAATGAAGAGCGGCAACTACGCTTACATCGGCAGAAAGCAGAAGAAGAGAGACTTCCGTTCTCTCTGGATTACCAGAATTTCCGCACAGGCTAAGGTTAACGGCATGAACTATTCGACGTTTATGCACGGCCTCAAGCTCGCCGGCATCGACCTCAACAGAAAGATGCTTGCAGAGATTGCAGTTTCCGATAAGGAAGCATTTGCAGCCCTCGCCGAGAAGGCAAAGGCAGCGCTTTAATCGAAACGATACGGAGATACGCGTACGCGTATCTCCGTTTTGCCGTTTTATTGAGGAATAAATGGATATAATCACATCAAGACAGAATCCCCTTGCCGTCCGTCTCGCCAAGCTTTCCGAGAGGAAGTACAGAGATGAGGAAGGGCTGTTTCTCGCCGAGGGCGTAAAGCTCTCGCGTGAGGCTGCCGAGGCGAAGTGCGTCTCCATGCTCGTGCTCACCGAGGGCGCGGCGGAGGAGCATCCCGACGTCGTCGACCTTGCCGTAAAGGCGGGCGCAGAGCTCGTTTACGTTGCCTCTCCCGTGCTTGAGAAAATCTCGACCGAGAGTGCGCCGCAGGGCATGATTGCGGTCTGCTCGACCGCGCTTCCGTGCAGAGATAACACCGAGCCGAAGGGGGAACGCATCTTCATCCTCGACCGCGTACGCGACCCCGGCAACCTCGGCACCATTCTGCGAAGCGCCCGCGCGTTCGGAAACGTGCGTCTGCTCCTTGCGGACTGTGCCGACATCTATAATCCCAAAACCGTCCGCGGCTCAATGGGCGCGGTCTTCCACGTGAGAACGATGCAGTTCCCGAACACCGCCTCCGCCGTGCGCTTTGCGCACGAGGCGGGCTACACCTGCGCGGCTACCGCGCTTGACGAAAACGCCGAAAAGCTCAGCGAGATTACCCTCACGGAGCGCGAGGCGGTCGTCATCGGCACCGAGGGTGAGGGGCTTCCGCAGTCGGTCATCGACACGTGTGAGAGAACGGTCTTTATCCCGATGAGCGGAGGAGAATCGCTCAACTGCGCCGTTGCCGCATCGGTCGTGATGTGGGAGCTTTACAAAAAATATTAACATTTTCCCCGATTGACAGAGCGTCGGCTCTGTGCTATATTAAAATATAATGTAACGAATCGGTGAGAGAGGAGGGCGTGACCGTGCAAAACGAGACCTTGTGTGCTTTGTGGCTTCTTCTGCATTTCGGTGCGGGAAGCGCGGTGTCGGTCAAGCTCATCCGTGCGGCGGGAAGTGCCGCCGCGGTGTATGAGAACCCCTCCGAAGAACTCGGCCGCCGTGCGGGCGTAAAGACCTCCGTAATCGAGGGGCTTCAGTCCTCACGCGACCTTTCCGAGTGTGAGAAGCACCTCTCGTTCTGCGAAACTCACGGGATAGACGTGCTCACCCCGTCGGACGACGCTTACCCGAAGAGCCTTCTGTCTCTTTCCGATATGCCCGTCGTGCTGTTCTGCGACGGCAGACTGCCCGACATTGACGCGACTCTTGCGTGTGCCGTCGTAGGCACGCGTAAGGTGAGCGACTACGGCAGACGCATGGCGTTCGACCTCGGACGCGGACTTGCGGACGGCGGCGCGGTCGTCGTAAGCGGTCTTGCTCTCGGAGTCGACGGTATCGCCATGGCGGCGGCACAGAGCGTCGGCGGAGCGACCGTCGGCGTGCTCGGCTGCGGAATCGACAGGGTATATCCGAGAGAGCATGCCTCTCTTTTCGCCTCCACCCGCGAAACGGGCGCGATAATTACCGAGTTCGTGCCGGGCACGAGACCCGAGGGGTACAATTTTCCGAAGCGAAACCGCATTATAAGCGGGCTCTGCCAGGCGACCGCGGTCGTCGAGGCGGGCGAGAGCTCGGGCTCACTCATAACCGCAAAGGACGCAATCTATCAGGGACGCGCGGTATTCGCCGTTCCCGCAAACGTCGGCGAGGGCGGAAGCGAGGGTGTCAACTCTCTGCTCCGTGACGGCGCACACGTGCTCACCTCACCGAACGATATTCTCGAAAAATACGAATTCATCTATCCGCATACGGTGCGCCGTACGTCTCTGCCTCCGTGCACGGGCGCACAGGTTGACGAGATATACGGCAGGCTTACCTCGGTGAAGGCAAAGCACGTGCCGGAATCAACACCTGCACCCACACCTGCGGTACAGATACCGCGAAACGACGCGTCTCACCACGCCGAGCTCGACGGAGTCTCCGACAAAGAGAGAGCGGTATGGGAGGCAATGAAGCCCGGCATGCCCATGCTCCCCGAGGAAATCGAGGTACAGGGGCTCACCGTCGGCGACGTGCTTGCGTCGCTCATCATGCTTGAGATAGCGGGGCTCGTAACGAGCGCCGCGGGCGGAGTCTATACCAGACTTGATTAAACGTGTAAATTAATTACCGAAAGGAACTTTATATATGACTAATCTCGTGATTGTGGAGTCGCCTGCCAAGGCGAGTACGATAAAGGGCTATCTCGGCTCCTCGTACAAGGTTATGGCGTCCAAAGGACACGTACGTGACCTCCCCAAATCCACCCTCGGAATCGACATTGAAAACGGCTTTGAGCCTCATTACATCAACATCAGAGGCAAGGGCGACCTTATAAAAGAACTGAAAAAGGAAGCGGACCGTGCCGACCGCGTATATCTCGCGACGGACCTTGACCGCGAGGGCGAGGCTATCTCCTGGCACCTCGCGGCGGCTCTCAGACTTCCCGAGACGAAGGTACGCCGCATAACCTTCAACGAAATCACCAAGAGCGCGATAAAGGAATCCATCAAGAATCCCCGCTCGATAGATACCGACCTCGTCAACGCACAGCAGGCGAGAAGAATCCTCGACCGTATCGTGGGCTACAAGATAAGCCCCTTCCTCTGGAAGAACGTCAGAAGCGGTCTTTCCGCGGGACGCGTACAGTCCGTTGCCACTAAAATAATCGTTGACAGAGAAAACGAAATCCGTGCCTTCGAGCCGAAGGAATACTGGACGGTTGACGCCGTTCTCGTTACCGAAAAGGGCGGTGAGCTCACCGCGCATTACTTTGGCAAGCCCGACGGAACCAAGGTCGAGCTTTCGTGCGAGAGCGACGCGAAAAACGTAGTCGACTCCTGCAAGGGCAAGAAGTTCGACGTAAAGGAAGTAAAGCACAGCACCAAATACAAGACCCCCGCACCGCCGTTCACCACCTCTACGATGCAGCAGGAAGCGTCCAAGAAGCTCAACTTCCAGTCTCAGCGTACGATGAAGGTAGCGCAGGAGCTTTACGAGGGCGTATCCCTCGGCTCCGGCGGAATGCACGGTCTTATCACCTATATGCGTACCGACTCGCTCCGCATCGCGGACGAGGCGCGTGACGCGGCAAGAACCTATATCGAGACCGCATACGGCAGCGAATACTGCCCCGCAAAGCCGAGAATTTACAAGAGCAAGGCGGGTGCGCAGGACGCGCACGAGGCCATCCGTCCCTCCGACGTAACGAGAGACCCCGCCTCCGTCAAGAAGTACCTGACGCCCGACCAGTTCAAGCTTTACCGCCTTATCTGGAACCGCTTTGTGGCAAGCCAGATGGAGCAGGCGGAGCTTTCCGTAGTCAACGCCGAGTTCACCTGCGCGGACAATCTCTTCCGTGCAAGCGGCTACACCGTAAAGTTCGCGGGATACATGGCAGTCTACGAGGAGACCTCCGACACTCCCGATAACGAAAAGGGAGTAAAGCTTCCCGAAATGAAGGAAGGCTCCGCACTTGATGCAAAGACCGTATCTCCCGAGCAGCACTTCACCGAGCCGCCGGCAAGATACACCGAGGCATCCCTCGTCAAATTCCTTGAGGAGAAGGGTATCGGCAGACCGAGTACCTACACTCCCATAATCACGATAATCATCTCGAGAGGCTACGTAAAGCGTGACGGCAAGTCCCTGCGCCCGACACCTCTCGGAGAGGTAACGACCCGCCTTATGGAGGAGTCGTTCCCCGATATAGTAAACTACAAGTTCACCGCCGACATGGAGACCCGTCTCGACCGCGTTGAAGCGGGAAGCGACACTCTCTCCGGCGTACTTGAGAACTTCTGGACGGGATTTGAGAAGGAGCTGAAGTCGGCTGAGACAAAGGCGTCCTCCGAGACCTATGAGGTACCCGCCGAGGAGACCGACATCATCTGCGAAAAGTGCGGCAGCCGCATGGTCATAAAGAACGGCCGCTTCGGCAAGTTCGCGGCATGCCCCAACTATCCCGAGTGCAAGAACACCAAGCCTCTGAACGCCTCTCCGGCTAAGCCCGCCGAGCAGAAGGAGGTCGAGATTGCACCGTTCAAGTGCGAGCTCTGCGGCTCCGATATGGTATACCGTACCGGACGCTTCGGCGGCTTCTACGCCTGCTCGCGCTATCCCGAGTGCAAGTTCACGAAGCAGAAAACCAAGGGACTCGGCGTCTCCTGCCCGAAGTGCGGCAAGGACATCGTAGTCAAGCACGGACGCAACAAATCCGTATTTTACAGCTGCTCCGGCTATCCCGAGTGCGACTTTTCGTCGTGGGATATGCCTACGGCGGAGAAGTGCCCGCAGTGCGGCGGTATGCTGTACGTGAAGAAGGGCAAGAACCTGCTCGTATGCAAGAATGATGGCTGCTCGTACAAGGCAGAGCGCCCCGAGACCGCCGGTGGCACTGATGAATGAGACCCTGACCGTAATCGGCGCCGGACTCGCAGGCTGTGAGGCGGCGTATCAGGCGGCAAGACGCGGCATTCCCGTAACGCTTTACGAGATGAAGCCGAAGAAGCGCACCCCCGCGCACTCGTACGACGGTTTTGCCGAGCTCGTCTGCTCGAACTCCCTGCGCAACGCCGACGTCACGTCCGCGATAGGGCTCCTCAAGGAGGAGCTTCGCAGACTCGGCTCGCTCATAATGGAGGCGGCGGACGCCTCAAGGGTTGCCGCAGGCGGCGCTCTCGCAGTTGACCGTTTCCGCTTTTCCGATTATATTACCGATAAAATCAAAAGCCACCCGCTCATCACCGTAATCGAGGACGAGGTGTGCGAGATTCCCGCCGACGGACACGTGATAATTGCCACAGGTCCGCTTACCTCCGAGCCCATGAGCCGCGCAATAGGCGAGCTTATAGGAGTGAGCAGGCTCTCGTTCTTCGATGCCGCCGCGCCCATCGTCGACGCGGAGAGCATTGACATGACCAAGGCGTTCTACGCCTCCCGCTACGGCAAGGGAGACGCGGACTATATCAACTGCCCGATGAACGAGGAGGAATATAACGCGTTCTACGACGCGCTCGTCTCCGCCGAGACCGCCGCGCTCCACGATTTCGACGAGAGCGACGGCGAGCTCCGTGTGTTCGAGGGCTGTATGCCCGTCGAGGTAATGGCGCAGAGAGGCAGAGACACTCTCCGCTTCGGCCCGATGAAGCCCGTCGGCATTTTCAATCCCGTTACCGACGAAAAATACTACGCCGTAGTACAGCTTCGCCGCGAGAACGCGGACGCCACTATGTTCAACCTCGTGGGCTTCCAGACTCACCTGACCTTCCCCGAGCAGAGAAGAGTATTCTCCATGATACCGGGGCTTGAGGAGGCACGCTTCCTCCGCTACGGAGTAATGCACCGCAATACCTTCCTCAACTCTCCCGAGCTTCTGAGGCGTGATTACAGTCTCCGTGCCCGTCCGTCCCTCTTCTTTGCGGGGCAGATGACCGGAGTCGAGGGCTATATCGAATCCGCCGCATCGGGCTTCGTCGCGTCGCTTTACGCCTCGGCGAGGATGAGCGGCAGAACGCTTCCCGTGCTCCCGTCCACCACGATGATAGGCGCAATGGCGAAGTACGTATCCGAGGGAGGTACGGGTGAATTCCAGCCGATGAACGCGAATTTCGGAATAATAGATTCTCTCCCCGACAGGGTACGCGGCGGCAGACGCGCCAAGTACGCCGTATATTCGGAGAGAGCACTCGGTGAGATTGATAATATAAGCAAGGAATTATTATGGACAGAAAACTGACCGTTATAGTAGACGCCATGGGCGGCGACAACGCACCCGACGCCGTAGTGCACGGCGCGGCAGACGCGGCAAAGGAGCTTCCCGTAAAGATTACTCTCGTCGGCGACGAGAACGCAGTTAAGCCTCTCTGCGAGAAGTACGGCTTTCCCGCCGACGCGTATACCGTCGTACATACCGACGAGGTGCTCACGATGGAGGACGACCCGCTCGACGTCGTGAGAAAAAAGAAAAACTGCTCCATGGGAACGGCGCTTCGTCTCCTCCGTGACGGAGAGGGCGACGCGTTAGTCTCCGCCGGTAACACCGGCGCGCTTCATGCGGG
>JAZUGD010000294.1:0-1665 GCA_045641025.1 Eubacteriales bacterium | reverse complement strand
CCGCAGACCTTGCCGCATACAACGGATACTATTACGGAATCCTCAAGGTAATCCCCGCAACCGTCATCTACTACGAGGATACCGACAACTTCGTAACCTATAACGGCAGATGGATCGGTGAAAACTCCACCGGTATTCAGGCTGAGGACCGTCCCGGAACCATCAGCATCGCGACAATCGACGCGAACAACGTATACGGCTACGACAACGCATACGCCGACTGCACCACTTACTCTCTCGGTGAATCAAGACACGTAACCGTAACCCCCGGCATGACCGAATGGCCTACCGCAACGTTCACCTTCACCGGTACGGGCTTTGATATCATCTCCCTTACCGACTCCGATCAGGGTATCGTCTTCGTCACCGTAACGGGCGAGGGCAAAGAGTACAAGTGGGCAGTAGATAACTACTACGGCTTCACCCTCAACGGAGAAGGCGACCTCGAATTCGCCGAAAACGGAACGCTTTACCAGATTCCCGTTATCAAGAGCATGGAAGCACTTGACTACGGTACCTACACCGTAACGATCACTCCCAAGTATCACCCCGCTTTCGACTATGACGGAAACGGCTCGTACGAGTTCTGGCTTGATGCAATCCGCGTTTACAACCCCGCAGAGGGCAACGACGAAGCACTTCAGGCATACCTTGCCGACGGTGAGGCATATCCCGAATTCATCGAGGTAAGAAATAACCTTATTGCCAAGGGCGACTTCGGAGCCGACGGAGCAGTCTTCATCGACGACTTCGGAGCCGACGGAGACATCGGCAACTACGAGAACTACGGACCCAACAACGAGGTATACCTCGCAGGCGGTCAGTCCGTTGCATTCTGTCTGACTACCGATGACGCGGCAAATATCGCATCCGTACAGATAGCACTCAAGTGTGTAAACGGCCCTCTTACCTGCACCGTAGCGGGCAAGTCTCAGGCAATTTCCACCGCAACCGATCTGTACTACGATATCACGAACCTCGTTAAGTGGAACGGCAATACAAGCGAGCCCGTTATCATCACCAACGCCAAGCTTATGGGCGGCGCGGTATCGAAGAATATTCTCTCCGTTACCAACGTAAAGATAACCTACAAGTCCGCGCCTGAGGAAGCGCCCGAGGCGAATACGTTCCTCAGCATGAATCCCGCAGCGAAGAACGCGGCTGTAATGACGGTATACAATACGTATAACGACGTAAAGATAGCATCCGGTGACGTTAATGCCGACGGTGTTATCGGCACAGCCGACGTAAGTGCACTTACGAGAAAGATAGCCGGCTTCACCGGAATTGACGTATTCAGCGCAACGGCTGACGCAAACGGCGACGGTGTTATTGACAGCACGGACCTTAACGTAATCAAGCGTATGCTTGTGATGGGACACTGAGAAAGGAGGACGAACGAAAATGAAAAAGACTTACAAAAAACCGATGATAGAGTTTGACTCGTTCGGACTCTCTCAGAACATTGCAGGCGACTGCACCGCAATCTCCAATCAGGCGATAATGATGTGTGCCGTTGACTATGACGGAATGTTTACTCTGTATGCCGCAAACAACTGCGACATTACTCCCGCCCCCGGCGACATCAATATTTGCTACGACGTACCTACTCTGGAGCACAGAGTATTCCAGTCGTAAAACACAAACTAAAAGCGAATAGTTGTT
>JAZUGD010000293.1:0-4450 GCA_045641025.1 Eubacteriales bacterium | reverse complement strand
CATGCAGAACGTGCGAACGAGGTCGCCGTATTTCTCGGTACGGTAAACGATTTTCGACTCGTACAGTGCGTCGGTCAGGTGAGCGAACACCTGATACGGGAGTTCGACGCGTACGCCGAGGTCAACGCGGTTGCTGCTTGTCTCAATGCCGAGCGCCTCGCATACCGTCTGCATCCATTTGCTTCCGCTCCGTCCTACGGAGATTATGCATACGGGTGCTTCGAATTCCTCGTGCGCGGTGATTACACGGTACTTGCCGTCCGGCGTGATTTCAACGGTTTCCGCGTCGGTATTGAAATAGAAGTCCGCCTTCTTCGAGAGGTCGGCGTACATGTTTTTCAGCACGACGTAGTTGATGTCCGTGCCGAGGTGACGTACCGACGCGTCGAGCAGATGCATGCCGTGACGCAGGCACTCGCGCTTTATCTCGGAGTTTGCCGTGGTGTAAAGCTTCGTGCCCTCACCGCCGTAGGCGAGATTTATGCCGTCAACGTAGTGCATGAGCTCAAGTGCGCGCTCGCGCCCGACGTACTCGTGAAGCGTACCGCCGAAGTCGTTCGTGATGTTGTATTTGCCGTCGGAGAATGCGCCCGCACCTCCGAAGCCGTTCATGATGGAGCAGTGCGGCTTGCAGCCGATACAGCTCTTGATTTTGTCTCCGTCAATGGGACAGCGGCGTCTCTCAAGCTCGCTTCCCGCTTCAATTACGGCAACCTTGAGAGAGGGGTCGGTTTTGGTCAGCTCGTACGCGGAGAAGATACCTCCGGGTCCGGCTCCGATGATGATGACGTCGTAATTTTTCAAGTTTATCAAGTCCGTTTCTTTTATATCTCGTACGGGCATACCCATACATAATAATTATATCACACGTGCGTGTAAAACGCAACAACCGTGCGCATGAAAATTTCTCTTGTGTTATCGGTGAAAGAGTGATATAATGATACGGTAAAGCAAAAATAAACGGAGGCTTTTATGAAAAAATCCGTATCCGGCAATAAATACGCAACACCGCTCGCAATTGCGGCAATCGCAATGGTGCTTGCGGTAATATTCCTGTTCGTACCGATGGTCACGGCAACACCCGAGGCAGAGGCAAAATTCATCGAGGACGGGCACACCGAGCTTACGGACGTGTCGCTCTATTCGTTCAGGATGATTTTCTTCTATCAGACTACGAGCGATATGTTCTCATACGGGCTTGTGCTTGCGGTCGTACTGTCAATCGTCGCCTGCATTCTTGCGCTGTATAAAAAGTGGCTTGCGGCAATCATCTGCGAGGCTCCCGTGCTCGGGATTATCGTATACGAATCGTACCTGCTGCTCGCGACCTGTCTGAACGGCAAATACGTCCCCGGAATTGCCGTTTACGCTTATCCCGTTATTATTGCGGCTGTCATAGTCGGGCTTGTCTGGTTTGCAATTGCGGTACCCGGGAAAGCAAAGAAAGAAAAGAAAATCAAAAAGAAATAAACAAAGAAGCCCCGCACTCCGGTGCGGTGTTCTAAAGGACAGATTTGTAAGATAACCGCCACGGAATGTGGTGAGTAAGTGCGCATTTAGTCAAAAGGAAACAGGCTGACAAACAAATCAGCCTGTTTTTCTTTTCAGTTGGTATTATAAGTGAAATATTTGCCTTACTGCAAATGTGAAATAATCGCATGGCGATTGTGAAATATTGCTTCGCAATGTGAAATGAAATAAATCCCTCACGCCCGCAGGCATTTCACACGCCGCAGGCGTATTTCACATCCGGAGGATATTTCACAAATCCCGCAAGGAATTTATTTCGTTGCGGAGTGTCCTTTAGAACACTCCGCATCCGGTGCGGGGCTTCTTTTGTTTTTATTTATTCGTAAATCGGATATTTTTCGCAGATTTCGGTAACGCCCGCGCGGATCTTGTCGGCGGAGTTTTCGAAATCGGTCGCGGTGAGACGGATGAGGGAGGCAAGCTTCACCATGTCCTCCTCAACGAGTCCGCGGGAGGTAACGGCGGGAGTACCGATACGGACGCCGCTCGTAACGAACGGCTTTTCGGGGTCGTTCGGGATGGCATTCTTGTTTACGGTGATGTAAACCTCGTCGAGCCTGTGCTCGAACTCCTTACCGGTCAGACCGAACGGACGGAGGTCAACGAGCATGAGGTGGTTGTCCGTGCCGCCGGAGACGAGCTCAAAGCCGCCTGCGAGAAGCTCGGAGGCGAGAACCTTCGCGTTCTTGATAATCTGTGCCTGATAAGTCTTGAACTCGGGCTTCAGCGCCTCGCCGAAGCAGATGGCTTTGGCGGCGATGATGTGCTCGAGCGGGCCGCCCTGCGTGCCGGGGAATATGGCCTTATCGATAGCTTTCGCGTGCTCCTCACGGCAGAGAATCATGCCGCCGCGGGGTCCGCGCAGAGTCTTGTGAGTGGTGGTGGTAACTACGTCGGCGTACGGTACGGGGCTCGGATGGAGACCTGCCGCTACGAGACCGGCGATGTGCGCCATGTCGACCATGAAGAGCGCGCCGACCTTCTTTGCAACAGCGGCGATTCTCTCGAAGTCGATGATTCTCGGGTAAGCGGATGCACCTGCGACTATCATCTTCGGGCGGACCTCAAGCGCGGTCTTCTCGAGATAATCGTAATCGAGAATACCGTTGTCGTCAACGCCGTAGGGTACGAAGTTGTAGTTCTTACCCGACATGTTTACGGGGCTGCCGTGAGTGAGGTGACCGCCGTGAGCAAGGTTCATGCCCATTACGGTGTCGCCGGTGTTCAGGAGGGCAAAGTAAACGGCAAGGTTCGCCTGCGCTCCGCTGTGAGGCTGAACGTTCGCGTGCTCCGCACCGAAAAGACGGCACGCACGGTCGATGGCGATGTTTTCAACCACGTCGACGCACTCGCATCCGCCGTAATAACGGTGAGCGGGATAGCCCTCGGCGTATTTGTTGGTGAGATGGGTACCCATTGCGAGAAGCACCTCCTCGGATACGAGGTTCTCGCTGGCGATGAGCTCAAGTCCGCGTCTCTGACGGTGAAGCTCTGCCGCAACGGCGGCTCCGACCTCGGGGTCGGCGGCGGTAAGGCGGTCGATGGTTTCTTTAAGCATTTACGTTTTCCCCCAAAATGGTTTTTTCACCTGTAATTATAACAAATATCAGAGTATTTTACAATACTCCGATATTAAATATAATGTTAAAATTTACTGTACAAACGCAGTATCCGACACGGTTTCGGTGCCCTCCTCGATATAAACGGGGCACTCGCCCTTTGAGACGAGACGGTTGCGCGCGAGCACGGCGTTTTTCGTGCGCTTCACGCAGACGGCGTATTCGGAATACGGCGCCTCAATCACGTTGTCGGTGATGGTGACGCGTCCCTGCGGGCGTGCCTTCGGATCGGCGACGTCCATGGTGACGGAGATGCCGCCGCACTCGCCCGTGGTCACTCCGCAGCCTACGAAGCGGTTGTTTCTTATCGTAATCTCGTCGGTGTTCACGCCCTCGTACCAGCCTGCCTCGGCGGCAACCTTCACGGCTACCTCGAATACGTCGGTAACGGTGCAGTTCTCGATAACGGCACGGCGGCTCTTGATGAGGATACAGCGAGCGAAGTGGTTGCGCGCGGTCGTGTTCACGACGTACGTGTCGGGTGTCTCGTCGGGGTCGCACATGAGGTACCCGTCAAAGCTGTCGGGCAGAGGCTTGTCAACGAGCACGTCGCAGTACCGCCACTCGTAGTTGACCTTTACCTCAAGCACCTTGAAGGTATCAACCGTGAGAAGCGAAGCCTTCTCGACGAGCTCGAGAGTATCTCCGACCTCGGGGTGGTCGACGGACTGCGTGTGCGTGCCGGTCGGCGCGTCACAGCGCAGACGCACGAGTCTTGCAAAGCCCATTCTGTCGGGCGTGTAGTAGTAGGTGTGTACGTTGGTCGTGTCGTCTCCCTGACCCTCGAACTCGCAGCCGTCGATGCGGAGGGTGCCGCGGCAGGAGGCGAAGTGCGTCGCGTCGGTGTTGGTGGACATGTGCTCACCCGCTGACGGTACGACGTGAAGCCCCTCGATTACGGTATCCTTCGCGTGCATTGCGGTAATTCCCATGCCGGGAGCGGAGAAGATGTGCACGTCCTCGACTCTCGTGTTCTCCGCACGCTCGATGAGGATGACGGGGCGGGAGTGGAACGTGTGCCACAGATAAATCTCTCTGTACGCGTCGTCGGTCATGCCGGGGACGCCCGAGTAAAGCGTGACCTTTTCGTGATGCGCGTCAACGTACTCGCGGGACTTGATATAGTGGCGCGGGTCGAAACGTCTGCCGACGGACGAATATACGCAGATTCGCGGTACCGCCATCGTGGGGGTTATCTCCTCGGGGTAGTACGCGTCGAATGTGAGAAGCCCGTCCTCGGCGCGGCTTTCAAACGTCAGTATTCCCTTCGAGTACGGCTTGCGCACGTGGTCGACCGAGAA
>JAZUGD010000292.1:0-2056 GCA_045641025.1 Eubacteriales bacterium | reverse complement strand
CCGGCGGAGCCGTATATCATACACCGTCAGGTGTATATCATATCGGCTTTGCCGATATATCACCGTTTTTCGCAGAAAAACGATATCATTCCGTCGAAAGGGGAGCCTTATGGATAAAGCATATCTGAAGCGCGTGCTGCTCTACGTGCTGGCGTTCGTTCTCGCCATAGGGCTCGCGCTCTATATCGGATACCATATTTACAAAATGCTGAGCCGCGAGATAGCGACAACACCCGCGCTTCTCGAGGATTTCAAAATAACCGCAACCTGCGACGCGTATATTTTCCGTGACGAGACGGCACTCACCTGCGCTTACGGCACTCCCGTGCCGACGGTGCGCGACGGCGAGAAGGTGCCGAAGGCGGCAGTCGTTGCGAACACCTACTCCACCGTATCGGAAAACAAGCTTTCCGACCTTGACACGGTGCGCAGTCAGATTCATCTTCTCTCGGCAAAGACACTTCACGGAGGCGGCGGCGACCTCGGTATATCCGACACGATGACCGAGCTTGCGGCGCTCGTCAAAAACGGCGACCTCACCGGCGCGGGCGAGCTTGCGACCCGTCTGTCCGTGCTCTCGGCGGCACGCCGTGACAAGGGCGGCGACGCCGAAGCGGTGCTCGAGTCCCTTGAGACGAGAGAGAAAGAACTTATAGACTCGCTCGGCATGAAGACGGGCGAGGTTACCGCTCCCGAGAGCGGCTGGTACTATTCGAAATGCGACGGCTACGAGAATATTTTCACCGTTGCCGCAACCGATAATCTGACCCCGTCGCGCCTCGACGAGCTTACGGCGGCAAACCCCGCCTCCACCGCGGGCGGCGCGGGCAGAATCGTCCGCACGTACAAGTGGTACGCGGCGGTACAGACCGATATTCCGTCGGCGGAGAAGCTCGAGAGCCGCGGATACGTCGAGTGTGCGCTTCCCGGAACCGCCGACGAGGCGACTCTCGTCGTCGAGTCGATGATAAAGGACAACGACCGCGCCGTGACCGTGTTCTCGTGCGGCATAATCCCCGAGGGCGCGGACATGGGACGCCGCCTGTCTCTCGACCTCACGCTTGACGAGGTCACGGGCATCCGCGTGCCGAAATCCGCCGTGCGCGTCATCGACGGGCAGACCGGAGTTTACACCTTCAACGGCGTGCTCGTGCAGTTCCGCCTCATCGACGTCGGCGCGGAGTACGACGACTGCTACGTCGCGCTCGTCCACGACGAGCTCCCGACCGCCGAAACCACCGACGAGGAAACCGAAGAAGAGGAATATACTCCCTACCTTGCCGTCAACGAGCTCATCATCACCGAAGGCAGAGATTTGTACGACGGAAAGATTATCGGGTAATGCGGAATGAGCATTGAGCATTCAGCATTGAGCATTCAGCATTCTGCGAAATTTGCCGCAGGCAAATTCGTCGGGTTTAGGCGCAGCCTAACACCCAGCATTCAGTAATCGGACTTTATGTCTGTAAGTTGACTTAATTAATTCCGTAGGGCGCGGGTTTTGCCGTAGGCAAACTCGCGGTTTTCGCCGAAGGTGAACAACCAAGTTTAGGCGAAGCCTAACACCCACTCCCGCCGTCCCCCGTCATCCCGAGGAGCGAGGAAAACGGCATTGACAGTAAACCGTGCAGGTCCACGCAGGGACAAACAACCCCGTCATCCCGAGGCGTGGCGGCACTTTGGTAAAAATAAACTGTATACGCCGTGGGGATCCGGACGTACGGACGCTATCTCTTTATGTCGAAGAGATGCGGCTATAGTCAAGTTTGTGCGTGGTCGGGCTTGCAGGTGCTCAAGTACAGACTAAATCCACCAAGTGAATGCAAACCGTTTGCCCGCTTACCACCGTATAGAATACCAAACCGCAACTCCAGATCCCCACGGAGCGGCAAGAAAGCCGTTTCATTAGTTTTGCCCGCTCCTCGGGATGACGGTGACGGGTGTCCCTGCGTGGACCTGCAGAACATCATAACCGTACATTTCCGGGGCGTCGCCGACGTGACGGCGGAGGATGTCGCCCCCTACAGGTTCCTCCACAAATTCTGATTTGTCCGCA
>JAZUGD010000291.1:0-18746 GCA_045641025.1 Eubacteriales bacterium | reverse complement strand
GTCACTCCTACGAGGACGAGGCGAAGAAGACGGACAACACGAACTTCGCGCTTCTCGTGGCAAAGCACTTCTCGTACCCGTTCAAGGACTCGAACGGCTACGGCGAGAGCATCGCCCGCCTCTCGAATATGCTCGGCGGCGGAGTCATAATCCAGCGCTTCGGCGACCTTATCCGCGGACAGCGAAGCACGGAGAGCCGTATCGCCGACAGCTTCACGGTACCGACGCTGAACGCCACCCCCGGCGACCTCAGCCTCGTGATGCCGAAGCGAATCCTCGACAGCATCATCGAAATGATTTATGCGCTTGACACGATAGCACCCGGTACGGCGAACGTTGACACGCTCCTGTACGGTGTCGAGGTCAAGTTCTACAATATGGAGGTCTCCCTTGACCGTGACCTTCAGACAAAGCATAAGGGTCTGTTCGTAATAGGCGACGGCAGCGGAATCACCCATTCCCTCTCCCACGCCTCCGCGAGCGGAATTCACGTTGCAAGAGTAATCACCGGAAAATAAAGAAGGAGAGCTCATAATGAAAAAGATACTCTGTTTCATCCTGGCGGCACTCACGGTAACGGCGCTGCTTGCGTCGTGCACGGCAAAAGAAGAAGGCTCCGTAGTCTCCTCGTCCTCCGCGGCGGACACGTACGCCGCATGGCTTGAGGACAGAATCGGCGATGCCCGCGGCATCACAGTCGGTCTCGACACCGACGCGTCCGCTTACGGCGTTGACCTCTCGGGCTTCGAGAACGACGGCTACGTAATAAAAACGCTCGGTGACGACACCGTCATCCTCGGCAAAACCGCCGACGGACTTGACCGTGCCGTGAGAAAGTTCGCCAAGCTTTACGCGGCGGGCGAGGTCACCGACGTTATATACCACGAGGGTTACAGAGTAAAGGAGCTCCGTCTGTTCGGCGTTCCCGCAGACGAGTTCGTTATCGAATATCCCGCCGACCATAACGAAAACATGGTTTTCGCCGCCTCCGAGCTTGCAAGGCTCGTGAAGAAGGCTTGCGGTGCGGTTATTCCCGTTCACGAGGGAATCACCGACGCTCCCCACGCGATAGAGTTCCGCTTCTCGGGAAACAAGGGCTTCTCGACCGAGGGGTACAGATACTTCGAGGAGAACGGCAGACTCATAATCGAGGGTGCGTACGAGAGAGGCTGCTCGAACGCGGTTTACCGCTTCCTTGAGAACGAGTGCGGCTGGGAGCGTCTCTTCTACGGCGACTCGTCTCTCCGTACGGCAGACCTCATAGACGTACCCGCGGGCATCGACAAGACCGAGATTCCCGCATTCGACTATTTCCGTCCGTATACGTACATGAACGAGCCCGGAGGAGTTCCCTATCAGAACGAAAGAGGCGGCGCTACCGCGGCTCAGAACTCCTACGGCTGGATCATGGAAGCCTGCCACGGCATGCAGAACAACGACTGGGCGGAGATAGGCGCGGAGAAGCTATGGTCCACTCAGCCGTGCCTGACCGACGAGGACACGTACGAGCTTATCCGCGACAACATCGCGTATTATCTTGAAGTGCATAAGTCCGAAATCGGCAAGTCGCTCCGCGACGTAGACATCGCGCAGGCAGACAACGGCAACCATTGCTACTGCAGGGAATGCCAGAAGGTTTACAAGGAAGAGGGCGGCGTCTCCGGCGCATGGGTGAGATTCGCCAACCGTCTCTCCGAGGAGTTATGTGAAACCTATCCCGGCGTCGTATACAAGATTTTCGCATACGAGGCAACGAAGCAGGCGCCTAAAATGACGCGCCCGAACGACATGGTCTACGTGACCTACTGCCTCGACCGCAACTGCTCGGCTCACCCCATCAATGCCGAAAACTGCGAAAACGAAGCATACTGCCGTCAGATAAAGGAATGGACGGATATATGCCCGAACGTATATATCTGGTACTACGCTCTCCCCGAATACCTCAACCAGTACACGGTCGTTGACACGGCATACGAAAACTTCAAGCAGCTCGCCGACTTCAAGGTAAGAGGCATGTTCCTTGAGGAGGAGCACGACGTGTTCGACTTCAACCGCGTCATGAACGTGGTGCTCTACGAGCTCGTATGGAACATTGACATGACGCGCGAGGAATACGACGCGCTCGTTGATTCCGTATTCGCCTCCGAATACGGCGAGGGCTGGACTTATATCCGCGAGTACGAGCACATGCTCGCCGAGTCTCAGGAGGACAACGTCTGCTTCACCTGCTGGCACTGCTGGTGGAACGAGCCGCCCGTCGAGAGACAGAACAACGGTTACATAGTCGACCAGTTTGACACAATGTACGCCCTTCTCGACCGTGCGATTTACGAGGCGGACAACGCGCTTCACGAAAAGCGCGCTTCCATCCTCCTCTGCCCCGCAATATGGCAGGGATGCGGATTTACCTACTATAAAGCCGATGAGGCACGCATGGCGGTGCTGAACGAGCGTTTTGACCGGATGATAAGCATTCTCGACAAATATTCGCTCGATTCGAACCCCTGCTTCAACCATCCTCCGTACCTCCGTGCAAGCGGAGACAAAACCGCACTTGAGAGAAACATTGAAGCATACTGGAGCGGCTGCGAAGCACAGCTCAAAAAATAAATCAGGGGATTAACTATGGACATAAAGAAAAACGGTCTCTTCTGCGGAAGAGAGGTAGAGTGGTTCCACCACGGCACCGACCCCGAATGGGGATACGAAAAAGACCGGCAGGATACCTTTGCGCTCGTTCACCCGAAGAACGAGAAGGAGGGCGTCGCGTACCCGCTGTACGTCGTCTTCCACTCCGCGGGTCACTACGTTTACACCGCGCTGCTCTGCACGAGCGACAAGGGCAACCACGATATTTACCACACCCCGGATGACTCCTTCGCCCTCTTTCTTGACTGCTTTGTCAACAGAGACAGCGACTGGTGGTGGGGCGGCATCGCCGCTACCGGCGAGCTCGCCGACAAGAACGGCGGAATCGAGCCGCGTCCCGCAGAGAAGCGCTGCATTGACACCGTGCTGTGGGTAAGAGACAATTATTCCGTCGACAAAGAGAGAGTTTACGCCGTAGGCAACTCCATGGGCGGCTCAGGTTCTCTCGGCGTATGCCTCTGCCGCGGTGATATTTTCGCCGTTATCAAGGCAAACGTTCCCGCGGGCGTGCTTCACGCAAACGAGCGCTGCTGCCTCGAAAAAGAAGCACCCGATGGCTTCTCGATTCCCGACCCGCCTATCGTAGTGGACTACTCCGCGCAGAACGATATGTGGTCCATGGGTCACGACATACTGTACCGCGGCATGGAAAAGAAGAGATACGCGCTTATGGGCTTCTGGGGCTGCTTCGGTCACGAGAACGACAACGAGAAGATTTACGCGGTAAACGACCTCGTACACTCGTTCGATATTTCTACCGTACGCAAGGACGAGGCGTACCCCGTCTTCACCTCCGCGTCGAGCGACGACGCGTACCCGTGGCAGTTTGACCCGATGCCGGAAACGGCGGGTCAGGTCAACGCCTTCTTTCGCTGGGACGTTATATGTGACACCGAGGACGAGCTGTCTCTCGCGCTTTACATGATAACGAACGACACGTGGACGACCCGCGTCACGATTCCCGCATCCGCCACCGCAAACGTAACCGTTCGCCGTGCGCAGAACTTCAAGGCCGAACGGTTCACCGCGACGTACGGCGGAGCCCCCGTCGACTCGTTCGTATTCGACGGCAAGCCCGCCGCAGACGGACTTACCATCACTGCAGAGAAAACTATTCTTACTTTCAAGAAGGTAAAATAAAATGAGCGTATTTGACAATATCGGAAAATTCGAGGTTTTCGACTTCCACACCCACCCGTTCATCGAGAGAAAAAACAACATCTGCTCTCATATCGACAACTGCAGCATGAGTCCCGAGGGCACGGTTGAGCTTATGCGCGAGCTCGGGGTTTCCCGCATCGCGGGCTCCGTCATTGCGGGCAGAAGCAAGGACGAAACGCTGTGGGAGCACACCGTTTTCGTAAACAATCAGGCGCTGAAGCTCCGCGACATGTACGGCGACTTCTACGTTCCCGGAATTCACGTTCACCCCGCTTACGTGAAGGAATCGTGCGACGAGCTTGAGAGAATGCACAACGCCGGCGTCAACCTCATCGGCGAGCTCGTTCCCTATTTCATGGGCTGGAGAGACGACGGCTACACCTACGAGTCGAAGGAATTCGACGAAATCCTCGACGTTGCCGAGCAGTTCGGCATGGTCGTAAGCTTCCATTCGATGGACGAGGACGCCATGGACAACATGGTAAAGAAGCACCCGAATATCACGTTCGTAGCGGCTCACCCCGGTGAGTACGGCGAGTTCTGCCGCCACATGGAGAGAATGAAGTTCTCCGAGAACTTATATCTCGACGTATCCGGCTACGGCATCTTCCGTCACGGCATGCTCCGTCACGCAATCGACGAGTTCGGACCCGAGCGCTTCATCTACGGCTCCGACTACCCGACCTGCAACCCCGCCATGTACCTCGGCGGCGTGCTCCTCGACCCGACGCTCAAGGAAAGCGAAATCGAGCTCATCCTCGCAAAGAACGCCAACAGAATTTTGGGAATTAAATAAAAAGGAAAAACCGCCTGACGGGCGGTTTTTCCTTTCGCCTATGGCGAAAGGAAGTGCAGAATGCAGAGTGCAGAGTGCAGAGTTGATGTAGAAAACCGCCTGACGGCGGTTTTCTTTTATTAGTTATAATATTTATTCTTAAGCACAGTTTCATTTAATTTTTTTGCCGATAACGGCACTTTTATTAAATGAGCGAACTTCAACAACGGAACGACGACGCGACAGCGTAAGAGTGGGTGTGGTCAAACCGAAACCCCACCCCTCGGTGCACTGTTTGTCCGTGCACGGTCGTACGGTACAATCACTGAATGCCGAATGCTCAATGCTCAATGCTATCCCTTATCCTGACGGCGGTTTTCTTTTATTTCTCGTCCGACATGCGGACGCGCTGTTCTTCTTTAAATCTTTCAAGCTCGTCTTTCGGTATATCGACGAGTATGCACGTAGTACATACGCCGCTTATGTCAAGCGTTATACTGTCCGCGATGCACTTCCCGTTTTTCTGATAAATGCAGTACTCGTTTTCGCATTCCATAAAAACGCCCCCGAATTAAAAAAGTGCGCAGCCGAAGCCACGCACCGAAAAACACATGACTCAGTTGCTGCGGCACAACCTTTCTCTCACACAGAATGCAAAGATAGAGCATGCATTTTTACCGATGGTAAAATGCACTCTCTGTGAGGATTTTATTCTGTTGTGCCGCGAAAATATTATAACACATCTTCCGCTTTTTGTAAACACCCGATTTTTCGCCTGCAGCACGGTGGCGGGAGAGGGTGCAGAGTACAGAGTGCAGAGTGCAGAGTTGATGTAGAAAACCGCCTGACGGCGGTTTTCTTTTATTAGTTATAATATTTATTCTTAAGCACGGTTTTATTTAATTTTTTTGCCGATAACGGCACTTTTATTAAATGAGCGAACTTCAACAACGGAACGACGACGCGACAGCGTAAGAGTGGGTGTGGTCAAGCCGAAACCCCGACCCCGCCCTACGGTTTATTTGTATGTCTATGCACAGACTTGTGTTAAAACCGCTGAATGCCGAATGCTCAATGCTGAATGCTCAACGCCCGTCCTCTCTTTTCTTTTCATAAGTTTCCCGAAAAGGCTTGCTTTTCACGACAAAAGTTGTATAATTAAATTAACATTATTGTCCGGAGGTTTAGGATAATGGAAAAAATCAAAGTAGGTGTTATCGGCTGCGGTTGTATCGCCAACGCGGCTCATATCCCCTCATATCTCAAGCTTGATTACGTTGAAATCAAGTATTTCTGCGATATCATCCCCGAGCGTGCCGAGAAGGCCGTTAAGGATTACGGCTGCGGCATCGCAGTTGCGGACTATCACGAGGTACTGAACGACCCCGAGATATTCGCCGTATCCGTCTGCACCCCCAACCTTATGCACAAGACCATCTCCATTGATGCTCTTAAGGCAGGTAAGCACGTTCTCTGCGAGAAGCCCGCGGCAAGAATTTACTCCGAGGCTCTCGAAATGCAGCAGGCTCAGCACGAAACCGGCAAGATGCTCCAGATAGGCGTCTGCAACAGATTCGGTGCTAACGTAAACGAAGCAAGAAGAAGAATCATGGCAGGAGAGCTCGGCGAGCTTTACCACGTATTCATTCACTTCCGCGCACACAGAAGCATCCCCGGCCTCGGCGGTGCATTCACCAATAAGTCCATCGCAGGCGGCGGTGTCCTCATCGACTGGGGCGTTCACCGTATCGACCTCGTTATGTACTGCACCGGCGACCCCAAGGTCCGCACGGTTTCCGGTAACGCATTCTCCAAGATCGGCTGCGACATCCCCAACTACCTCTACCGCGGAATGTGGTCTGAGCAGACCAAGGACGTGAACGGTGTATTCGACGTTGACGACAGCGTAACCGCCATGATCCGTACCGACGGTCCCGTTATCACCCTTGAGGGTGCATGGGCACAGAACGTTGAGGATCCGGGTCCCGACTATATCGACTTCCTCGGTACCAAGGGCGCCATCCGTCTTATGTACGGCGGTGACCTCACCGTTTACGGCAACGACGGAAGAGGCTTCTTCCAGACCAAGCCCGTTTACAAGGGATGCGACTTCTACCTTGAGGAAATCAAGTCCTTCCTTGACTGCTCACAGAAGGGCACCAAGAACCAGGCTCACATCGACAACGCTATTCTTACTTCCAAGATTATGCAGGGTATCTACGATTCCTCCGAGTCCAACCGTGAGGTCGTATTCGACGATTAAGTATAAACCCACGGGGCTCCGCACAGCGAAGCCCCGTTTTTATTCTTTAATGAAGGGTGAAACCTTATGAAAAAGATAATCGCTTTACTCCTCGCCGCCCTCACCGTGCTTGCGGCTTTTGCGTCCTGCACGGCAAACGAAAGCGAGACCGCAGTCACCTCCTCGGGTAACTACGCCGACGAGGCGTGGCTCGTCTCCCGCCTCGGCAAGCTCCCCGAAGGACTCGTCGTAACGACCGACGGCGCCGCTTACGGAGTTGACACCTCGACTCTCGAGAGCGACGGCTACGTTATAAAAACCACGGGCGGGACCACGGTAATCGCCGCAAACGGTACCGGGGGTATTGACCTTGCCGTAAGACGCTACGCGAAGGAATTTGAGGCGGGCACCGCCGACGGACTGAACGTAACCTATCACGAGGGGTACAGAATAAAGCACTTCCTCATTGACGGACGTGATATTTCGGAATTTACCGTCGTTTACTCCGACCCGACCGAGCCGTCTTTCCCCGGCACCGGAAAAGAGGGATATTACTCCGTCGGCAATGCGAAATATGCCGCGACGGAGCTCTGCCGTCTTATAAAGAAGGCGTGCGGTGCAGACCTGCCCTGCGTATGCAGTGACGTTCCGGTAAATTCCCACGCAATATACGTAAGCTATCTGCGCGACGGCTCCGTCGGCGAGAGAGGCTTCAGCTATTACGTCGAGAACGGCGACCTTTACGTATTCGGTGCGCCCGACAGCGCCGGCTGCTCGAACGGTGTATACCATTTTCTTGAGTATCAGTGCGGCTGGGACGGACTCATGTACGGCGACTCCGTGCTCGCGGAAGCCGACACCGTAAACGTACCCGCAGACCTCAACGTAAAAATCAAGCCGATATTCGATTATTTCCGCCCGTACGGTGACGGCGAGCTTGTCATCCCGTACGCAAACGAGCGCGGCGCTGACGCGCAAAGCTGCACGAACGGTATCGTTGACCACGCGTGCCACGGACTCATAAGCGGTCAGTTCCTGACCTTCGGCAATCAGTACGCGGAAGGCTCCCCCTGCTACACGAGTGAGGAGTTCATCGAGGTCGTCTCCGAGGAGGCTATAGAATATGCCGAGGCAAGAAACGCTCTCGGATACAAGTACACGGTGTGCGACGTGAGCCACGGCGACAACATGGCGTACTGCACCTGCCAGAACTGCATGAAAATCGCGCGCAAGTACGGCGGTGAGAACTCCGCCATGGTAATTTACTTTGCCAACGCGGTTGACGACGCTCTCCACGCGGCGGGCATCGACAACGTATACCTGAACGTTTTCGCTTACCATAAGTCAAACGGTCCCTGCACCCTCAAGCCTCACGACAACGTGTTCATTACCTACTGTCTCGACGGCTCGTGCTCGTCTCACCCGCTCAACGGCTCCGAATGCGACGGCGCGTCCAACACGCTGAACTTCAACGGTGTAGACCCCATCAACAACAACCAATACCGCGAATGGCTCGAGGGCTGGTGCGAGATGAGCGACCACGTTATCGTGTGGGATTACCAGATGCAGCAGCTCTTCCACAACTATTCGTGGATTGACTTCATGTACGACGACTTCATGCTCATGAAGGATTGCGGCGTGTACGGCATCTTCCTCCAGCAGGAGGGCGCGGGATTTGGCTTCTCTCGTATAAATCTCGAGCTTGCGTACTCGCTCTGCTTCAACCCCGACTGGACGGAGGAGGAGTTCTACGCTCAGTTTGAGAAGATTTGCCGCAAAGAGTTCGGCGAGGGATACGAGTACCTCATGAACTACCGCGAGGACGTGCTTGTCCCCGCGCAGGAGCTTGTTTCCTGCCGCGACTGCTGGAAGTACACGTACCTCTCGTGGACCGAGGAGCTTAATATAAACGAGTTCGCATCGAGAGTGGACATGGGCATAGACTATATCGAAAAAACGCTCCACGGCGCCGACAGCGCACGTCACGAGGCACTGTGCGAGGTCTTCCTCTCCGAGGTGCTCTACCAGAAGTGCTACGTGAATTATTTCAAGCTCGCCGATGCGGGCGACACCGAGGGGCTCGCCGAGCTTTCGGATATTTACGACCGCGCGATAGGGCTCATGATAAAGCACGGTTACCTCAAAAACAATGCGCGCAAGCCCGACAATCCGCACGTGTTCAACGCTTATTACCTGCTCGTTGACGTTTACGACAACATCACCGACGCGGCAAACAACACGTGGATCGAGTGCAGAGATTTGCTGCCGTAAAACATAATAAAAGCACCCGCCCAAGGTGGTTAGTCTTAGGGATACGAGAAAAACAAGTATTTTTGAGCTGACACCCTGCGGGCGAAACGAAGTAAAGACCACACCGGAGGATAAAACCTTTGATGTGGTCTTTCTTTATTTTATTGAATAATCCATCTTGGCATCTTTATTTATGGATTCAATCTTGTAGTAAAATGTAGTCGTATCGGGTTTTAAGGAATTTTTAATTTACCTTATCAATTGACAAAAGAGTATTTCCTTGTTATACTGATGTTGTCCGATTGGGTTTTACGAAGAAATTAAACAAGAATCCCAATATTATCAGAAAGGCTGGAACAAATATGGGTAAACCCGAACATAAAGAAAGACTTGTATCTGCAGAAAAAAAGATTGACGAATATTTTACCTCCATCGGGATTACGGAGTGGTACAAAAAGATAAGTCCATATAAGTACGGTGCATATCTGGTTGACCCGGAGTCCGATGAGTATTACGTGTACTGTTCCGCCAAGTGTGCGGCTGACGTCGGGCACGAATTTGAATATATCGGGAAAGGTTTTTCTAAACTTATCGAACGTGTTAAACAGGATATGTGGCTTGATTAAGCTTGTACTCTTGACAGCGCTACTGATATAAATACCATTAATTACAGGAGTTGACCGTATGCCGTTGATATACACTAAATACACTTTATCGAAAAAGTTCCCGTAATTTGTTCGTACAAGTGTTCAAAATGCGGTGAGGAAAACAAAAGCGCGGAGCTTGTCGGCGTCAGTTCTCACTACAATGACAGAGGCACATTTTCACAGAAAAAAGTTGATGGCCGTTGAAAAGGAAAGTGCGGTCAATGTGGACAGCTTCATTTCTTTAGTCAAGGGACGCACCGAGGTGAAAGAGCTGACCGCCGAGGTCATTCGGGAATTTGCAGAAAAAGTCATTGTAGGGCAGACCGAGAGGATTGACGGCGTTAAAACACAGCACATCAAAATCGTATGGAACTTCATCGGTGAATTCATACCACCGATTACGAAAAATGAAAAATCGGCATAGCCGGTAAATGAATACCTAACTATGCCGATATTTTTCCGGGATTGAAAATCCCTAAGACGCACCCGCCGGCGGCGGGTGTTTTTTGTTGTGTGGGAGAAATTTTCAAGATACACCGTAGGGTCGCCCCTACCGGTTAATTTGTTTCTATAACTCTATTTTATATTTCAAACGTCTTAAACCGTTTCATTGACATAACATGAACGTGACCTTCGTCTCCCGGATGAGACGCCGAACGGAACAGCCCGCTGTCAAGGTTGTTTATCGCTCTCGGCTTTCCGTTTATGACGAAAACCGTATAAACATCTTTTTCGGGCTTGATTCTTTCGCGGAACACCGCATCGGAGGAACCTGATATTTCGTAACGCCCCTCACCGCGCAGTCCCGGGAAAAGCGGCAGCCGTCTCCATTCTATCACGTTCGGCTCCGCACAGTTCACGACCGTCAGGCGACAGGCTTTCTTCTTGGTCATATAAACGCGGTAGGTTTTGCCGTCTCGCGTTATGTCTTTGATTGTTACGTATTCGTCTTCCCCGACGGACGAAGCCTTGCGGTATGCATCATATAAAGTCGTCTTTTCCATAATTACCTCTATTTTATAAGGTTTGCCCGCCCCCGCGTAAAGGAGACACCGCGGGGACGGGTCTTGAGATGAGAGATTACTTGGTCGTGAGGTCTACGAGAGGTTCGGCATTGCCCATGACCTGAGGCATTACACCGTCCCACTTTTCAATCTTCTGGTATTCGATGATTTCGGCGGTAAGCGAGGCGCTTATCGTCTTGTTCGCCTCAGCCTCCGCCTCGGCTTTGATGCGGAGTGCTTCAGCCTCTGCCTCGGCGTTCTTGATGGCGGTCTGCTTTTCGGTTTCCGCCTTCAGCAGCTTCTGCTGTGCTACCTGCTTTTCCTCGATCGCGGTGATGAACGCATCGGAGAAGTCGTAGTTCATGATGTTGACGTCGGTGATATAGAGACCTATCGAGTTGAGCTTTTCGTTAAGCCCCTCAACGAGTCCGTCGGAGATAAGCGCACGGTTGGTAACGCTCTCCTCTGCAGTGTACTGTGCGGTTATCGCCTTGAGCACCTCGTTGACCGCGGGGGTCACGAGCACGCTCTCGTAAGACGCACCGATGTTCTTGTAGATACTGTAAGACTTGGAGGTGTCCACACGGTAGTTGATTGCAAGCGTGGTGTCGACGGTCTGAAGGTCCTTGGAGAACGCCTCGGTCTCGACCTCGAGCTTTACGATACGGTTGTCAATCTTGACAATCTGCTGAACGAAGGGAATCTTGAAGTGGATACCCTCCTGCAGTACGGTCTCGTTGACGCGGCCGAGAGTGACGGCAACGCCGGTGTGACCCGCCTCAACGACGGTGAACGAGTTCGCCGCAATAATGATGACGGCGACTATCACCACAAGGGCGATTAGTAATTTCTTTACACTTATTTTTTCCATTATATACCCTTTCCGCGCAGTTCGTTTTCTCTGCGCAAATGCATATTTTTCAGTTTCGTAAGATTCTCCTCGGCTTTGTTCTTTAGCCTTGCGGAGAGGTGTGCGTACACCATTACGGTGAGCGCGAGCGTGAGACGGACCGTCGCCGTCTCGTCGGGAGCTTTATAGTCGGCGATTACGTTCTGCACGAGCTTTGCAATCTCCTCCTCGTCGGGAATCACGTCCTCAATCGAGCGGATTGCCTCGCACAGATAGTCGTACATCGTCTCCTCGGAGATTATATCGTCCGATTCGTCGTCGGCGCTGCCGTTGACCATTGCCATAAGGTCGCCGATATCTTCGATTTTCATGCAGTCGCGCAGAGCCGATATAAGAAGTATACGCGCAAGCTGCCTCTCGTAGTATTTTTTCTGAATCGGGTGGGCAACGTAGCCTCGCTTCACCCAGTTTTGTACTGTTGAGTACTCAAGACCGGTCACGGAGCAGACCTGCCCGAGCGACAACCCTCCGGTCGCTTTTATCATCGGGCGAAAGACGGAAAACATTCCTCCGTCGCCGCTGTACGGTATCACCGTCCCGGGAACGTTCATTTGCGGCATCGTATTTCCTCCTTCTTGAGTTTACTTGATTATATCATAGGTTCACTTGACCGTCAAGAGGTTTTGCGAAAATTTTTCAAAAATTTTTGAAAAGGTGCAGAAAGGAGAAGCAAAGGAAGAAGTGTATTGTCGACACGGTGGTATGAATGATGCATGGAAAGGCCCAAAACAAGCGAAAAATCTCTCCTTCCGTCTTTTGCTCGGCAGACCTCGCAAAATCCACCTCCCCCGTCGGGCGGAGGCATCAATTCAGACCCCGACTTTGTTTACAGACATACAGTACAGCCGAATTCCGCATTCCGAATTCCGCATTCCGCATTCGCTCGCGCTTTACACGGAGAAGAATTTATGATATACTGAAACAAAGGATGTGATAACTATGGAACTTTGGGACCTTTATACGGGCGAGCGGGTGCTCTCCGGCAAGACGATGACGCGCGGCGAGGGAATACCGCAGGGGTACTATCATTTAGTGGTGCATCTTGTGCTATTCAACTCCAAGGGAGAAATGCTCGTACAGCACCGTCAGCCGTTCAAATCGGGCTGGCCCGACATGTGGGACGTGACCGTCGGCGGCAGCTCTGTGGCGGGTGAAACCACGCAGGAGGCAGTCGCCCGCGAGACGCGCGAGGAGATAGGGCTCGACCTTGATTTCACGGGCGCGATGCCCGTGCTGACGAAGAATTTCGAGGGCGGGTTTGACGATATATATATTGTAAACCGCGACGTTGACCTTGACTCCCTCACGCTTCAGTACGAGGAGGTCGCCGAGGTCAAGTGGGCGTCCCTCACCGATGTACTTCGCATGCTTGAGGACGGCGAGTTCATCCCGTACAGAGAAAACTTCATAAAACTGCTCTTCGACCTCGGAGAAGACAGAAGAACGGTAATCTGACGAAGAGGAGGACGTTTTATGGATAACGCGACCTTTTACGAAATGATTTTCAAGCGGAAATCGTTTCATCTGTTCCGCGGTGTCGGAGACGAGAAGATAACGGACGGCGAGCTTGACGAAATCATGGAGGCGTGGAACGGTTTTGAGCCGCTGTGCCCCGAAATTAAAACGGCAATAAGAATAGTGCCCTCCTCCCGTGTCAATTTCAAGAGAGACGCCGAATACTGCATTCTCATATACAGTGAAAAGAAGGACAACTATCTCGCAAACGCGGGGTATCTCGGCGAGGCGCTTGATTTGTGGCTCGTATCCCACAATATCGGAACGCTGTGGTACGGCATCGGCAAGCCCGACGAGGCGACCTGCGACGGGCTTGACTTCGTTATCATGATAGCCGTCCGCAAGGTAAGCGACGGAACGAAGTACAGACGCGACATGTACAAAGCAAAGCGAAAGCCCCTTGCCGACGTGTGGTCGGGAGAAGACGAAAAACTTGCCGCCGCCGCTCTGCTTGCACGCTTCGCGCCGAGCGCCTGCAACACTCAGCCGTGGTACGTGCGTGAGGCGGACGGTAAGGTGACCGTTTCACGGTACAGAACCGGAAAGCTCGGTATAATGCCGCGTTCCTCCGCATCGTATTTCAACCGCATCGACATCGGCATATTCACGTTCATACTTGAGGTATGCATGAAGCAGAACGGCATCGCGTTCGAGCGCACGCTCTTCACCGACCCCGGCGGAGAGGACGAATACACGAAACTCGCGGAATATATAATAAAATGAAAAACCGCCTACGGGCGGTTTTTTCATTTTATTTACCCAACACTATTCCTTCCCAGTTTGCAAGATATTTGAGAAGAGTCGTAACGTCGGTGAGTGTGACTTTTTCGTCACCATTTACATCGGCGGCGCGGCGGTCGATTGAAACATCCCATTTCGCTATATCTTTAAGAATTGCAGTTGCATCGGTTATGTTCACCTTTCCGTCGCCGTTCGCATCACCGGGGACAAAACCTGAAACATCATTTGAAAAAGCAATCTTTTCGATTTTTGCGTCTTTGTTCAATACAGCTTTAACGTAATCACAAATTACAGTCATTTCCTCATCGGAATATTCGGTGTATTCAATAATCCATTTACCGTTTTCGAGCACTATATCTCTTGCTGAGGGACCGCCGCCCCCTTCCACCCAAAGGACACGTACCTTCTGCGGTTTTTCCGCATCATATCCGGGATATCCGGTCAGGTCAACATCTTTGATACCAAACAGTAATTCGACGTCTTTTTTGATATCCTCGGCATCAAACAAACCGTAAGGATAACCGTCCTCTCCGATATCACCGAAGCCGAAATAATCACATACGTTTACCGCGATTGTAACAACATCAAATATATTGTCTTTTGTAACCGTTCCGTCAAAGCCGTTGAACTCCCGTCCCGTATTCTTTGCATAACTGTGATAATTTTTTATTGCAAAAGTAATACCGACGTGAGAAATCTGCAAAGCGAGCCAATTTGAGCGTTCAAGAGTATTGCTTGTTAGTTTTCCTATTTGCAGACAAACATTATCGGTGCATTTAAGATAATAACCCACACCCTTTTCAAACATTTCGTCAGGGCTGTCAAAACGAAATACCGCTTGAGAATACTGTGCTTTGTCGGTAGTTAAAATGCCTCCGTTTTCACCGCAATCTCCTACGGAACGCGAATCAAAACGAATCGCTTTTTGTTCTTCGACGGTTCCGTCCTTTTTCGTGAATACAAGGTATAAATCACCGCGTTCTTCAATTTCAAGTGATTTATACGGATTTTCGATTATTTCAACGTATACAACACACGTTTTTCCGCAAAGCCTTGCGTTTATCTGATACGTGTCTCCGGCTTTCCAGTCGGAATGGTCTTCTGCATAATAATCCGAAAAATCAAGATAATACGGCTTCCCGCCGATTAAAATTGAAGTACTTCCGTAAGCGTTACTTTCCGACGAAATAACAGTTCCGTCTTTCAATGTTACGACAAATTCCACGTCATCGGGAATAGAATAAATAAACTTGTCACCGTTATAATACCCGTCGAGTCCTTCAATCAATTTGATTTTTTCGACAGATACGTATTGAATGGGAGTGTCTGTAATAATAACGTTGAATTCAAAAGACATGCCGTCAACGATGATATACGCAGTATGCTGACCCGCTTCCCATTGGTTTTCCGGACTTTGGTCATCCGTTATCTGAATATTCACACCGAGCATATCCTGTAGTTCCCACATGGCTCCGGTGTAAGTACTCCCGTCAGAGCATTCTATTGTGATTCTGTCGGGCATAATGAAATAATAATCGTATTCGCCGACACATTCACCGCGTTCGTCATATATCTCACGCACTGAACTATCTACGCCTTCTATCATAGTGATATCGGGAACACAAACGCTTTTTATAGGTGATTCGGTAATATTCACCTCAAAATCAGTCTCTGCAAGTCCGCAGAAATCGGCATGAGCAACATGAGCACCGACGCCCCATCTGTTTGTATAGCTTTGGTCATCCAATACGGAAATATAATATTCCTGTCCGTAAATAACAACCGGACCCCAATCCGTTATTTTCTCCGTATTCCCGTCTTTGTAATGAACGGTATACCCGGCGATGTCATAGCAATATATGGGAAACTGTATGTAATTGTCATCAATCCATATCCCGTCAGTCCCTATATGTGTGCCTTCAACGATTGTTACCGGAGCAATTTCGATGCTTTCTACCGGATTTTCCGCAATTGTAACGTTAAACTTACCTTTGACCCCGTATATTTCAGCAGTAACAGAATATGTTTTGCCAACCTCCCACGGTGTCAAAGCGCTCTGCGTATCAGTATATACCGCACTGTAATATTCATCATCAACGAAGCATCCGCCGTATTGTATTTCATAAGATAAACCATTAGTTAAGCATAGAGTACCGCAGGCTCCGTAATTATACATATCCCATTCGATTTCGGAAAAATCCACATAATCAATCACATGGACAGAGCTTGCCTCTTTAATTATGGTGATATCGTTAAAAATCACCGTATTTACATCGGGTGCTTTGTTAAACTCAAAATCAGCCGACAGCAAAGCATCATTCTTGCCGAGGGAATAATCTACGTTGACGTTTTCCCACTCGATCTGACTGCCGTAATACTTCACTTTACTTAACGAAGAACAGCCGCAAAATGCCCCTTTATGTATTTCCGTTATACTTATCGGAAGCGAAACTTCAACAAGACAAGAACACTCCGAAAAGGCGTACGTACCAATTGAAGCAATTCCGTCTTCGATTATCAACGACGTTATGTCATGCCATGAAGAAGGAACAAAACCGCCGGGATTGTCTTCCATGACCCCGACACCGCTGATTGTAAGTATCTGCGCGGTTTCATCTAATGTCCACGACAAATATTCGCCGATTTTGCCGTTTGTTTCATTTTCTTCTGCAGAAACAAATATCACGCCGCCCGGTATTATCTGAACAGTCAGTATCAAGGTCAGCAGCAAAGCACATACTTTTTTCATAATGCACGTATCCTCCGTTGGCAAAAAAATTATATCGGGTCTCTCAATACAAACAATTCCGTTCAAACTAAAAACACGAAAACAAAAATCAGTTCTGTTTTGTAAATTCATTATATTATGTTTCGCAAAATTTGTCAATACACCGTGCATCGTAATTGCACCGATTTTGCACATAATAGTATTGACTTTTGCATTGCAATGAGTATAATTTAAGTATGGAGGTGTCATTATGAAGAACGTAAATATAACCATGAGAGTAGATGAAGACCTGAAAAAGCAGGCGGATGCTCTGTTCGCCGAGCTCGGAATGAGCATTTCAACCGCTTTCAACATTTTCCTGCGTCAGTCCGTAAGAGAACAGCAGATTCCTTTTCAGATAACCAAAATTACACCCAACGCCGCAACACTTGCCGCAATGGACGACGCGGAAAACGGAGAAAACCTTTACGGTCCGTTTGACAGCGTTTCCGACCTGATGGAGGCACTCGATGCTTAAGGTCGAATTCACCGGACAGTTCAAAAAGGATTACAAGCTTGCAATAAAACGCGGGTGTAACCCCGACGAGCTGCAAAAGGTCGTAACACTGCTGGTAAACGAACAGCCTCTGCCGGACAAATACAGAGATCATGCGCTCACCAATTCCCGTAATTATACCGATATGCGTGAATGCCACATTGAACCGGATTGGCTGCTTGTTTACAAAATTTACAGCGACGTGCTGGTGCTTCGGCTGATTCGGACCGGAAGCCACAGCGATTTATTTTAATAAAAACCCGCCTACGGGCGGTTTTTTCATTTGTTCTGCGCTCTGCGTCGGGTTTCGCCGTAGGCGAACACCCAGCGTTCTGCATTCTCTTTCGCCTGCGGCGAAAGAGAAAAAAGCCCCGAAAGGGGCTTTTTTCAGTTCACCGGTTTGTTTTTTACTTTAAGTCTGTTCAGTGCGCGGGCGAGCTTTGCCTGCGCGAGATTGTATTCCTTTACGCTGCGGCGGCGGAGCATTTCCTCCTTCGCCTCCTCCGCTTCCCTCTCGGCGCGTTTCGCGTCGATTTCGTCGGGATGCTCGGCAGTCTCGGTCAGAATCAGCACCGTGTTGTCCTCAACCTTGAAAAGCCCTGCCGATATTGCGGCGCGTTTCTGCTCTCCGCCCTCGGTCACGGTGTAGCGGAGCTCACCCGGCACGGTTGCGGAAACGGTGTTCGAGTGATGCGCCATGACCCCGTAATATCCCTCGGGAGTCGGTATCATTACCGACACGGCGTCGCCGTCGAAAAACGTTCTCTCCGCCGACAGAACGGTCAGCCTGAACGTTTTCATAAATTCGCCGCCTTTGCGTGTACGTCGTCAATCGTGCCGACGCTGAAGAACGCGGACTCGGGGTACGAGTCGCAGTCTCCGCCGAGGATTGCGTCAAAGCCGCGCAGAGTCTCGGAGAGCGGCACGTATACGCCCGGTGTGCCCGTGAATTTCTCGGCAACGTGCATCGGCTGTGAGAGGAAGCGCTGTATCTTTCTCGCTCTCGTGACCGTTGCGCGGTCACCTTCACCAAGCTCGTCAATACCGAGGATTGCGATGATATCCTGAAGCTCGCGGTACTTCTGCAGTACCTCCTGCACCTCTCTTGCGGTGCGGTAGTGCGCCTCGCCGACGACGGACGCCTCGAGAATACGGGACGACGACGCGAGCGGGTCGACTGCGGGGTATATGCCGTTTTCGGCTATCTTACGGCTGAGCACCGTGGTCGCGTCAAGATGAGTGAACGTCGTTGCGGGTGCGGGGTCGGTCAAATCATCCGCGGGGACGTAGACCGCCTGAACGGACGTGACGGAGCCGCGCTTCGTCGAGGTGATTCTCTCCTCGAGCGCACCGAGCTCGGAGGCAAGCGTGGGTTGATACCCGACGGCGGACGGCATACGTCCGAGAAGGGTGGAAACCTCGCTTCCCGCCTGCACGAAACGGAAAATGTTATCTATAAAGAGAAGAACGTCCTTGTCCTCTCTGTCGCGGAAATATTCCGCCATCGTAAGCCCCGAAAGCGCGACGCGCATACGCACGCCCGGGGTCTCGTTCATCTGTCCGAAGACGAGCGCGGTCTTGTCGACGAC
>JAZUGD010000290.1:0-12295 GCA_045641025.1 Eubacteriales bacterium | reverse complement strand
TGACCGCCCACCTGCTTTTTGGTGGAGACGGCGAGAATTGAACTCGCGTCCGAAAACATATTCACACAACTTTCTCCGGGTGCAGTCTGTCTATAATTCTCCCCGGCGGTGTCCCGACAGACAGGAGGCACCTCCGGGCAGCTTTTTAGTTCATGACGGCTTCAAAAGCTAAACGGCCGTTCACGTCCGCCACTGATTTGACACCCGAGCGAGAGCCGTGGCCCTATCCCGCCGGATGGCTGCGTTAGGCAGCGAGTGCTACTTCGTTAGAGTTAGCGTTTAATTTAAGGTTTGGAGCTTTGAAGAGATTCTCCGTACTCTACCCGCTTATCGTGCTTCAACGTCCCCGTCGAAACCATTGCGCCCCCTTAATAATCGTATTTGGAGTATCTTTCGATATCGCGCTTTGCCTGATTTTTCGCGTCGGTTTCTCTCTTGTCGTAGAGCTTTTTACCGCGGCAGAGACCGACCTCCACCTTTACTCTCGAGCCCGAGAGATAAACGGAGAGGGGAATGAGCGTGTAGCTGTCGCGCGATACGAGATTCCACAGCTTCAGTATCTCACGCTTGTGCATGAGAAGACGCCTCTCGCGGAGAGGGTCGCGGTTGAAGATGTTGCCCTTCTCGTAGGGACTCACGTGCATGCCGATGACGTAGATCTCTCCGTCCTTTATCTGGCAGTACGAATCCTTCAGATTCGTGTTGCCCGCGCGGAGACTCTTGACCTCGGTACCGAACAGCTCGATGCCCGCCTCATACGTATCCTCGACGAAATAATCGTGCCGTGCCTTGCGGTTCAGCGCAAGGACTTTTTTGTCTGACTTGTTTTTGTCTGCCATACGCCGACCTCCTTCAAGACTACTATGTATTATAACGCGAAATAACGGAAAAATCAATAGGGAGTACGTCCGAAACGATTGACTTTTTTGCCCGCAGAATGTAAAATAAAGATGAATCAAGGGGGACTTTATATGGAACTTAAAGTAATGACTTTCAATATACGCTGCTGCGGCGACGGGGACGGGCTGCAGATACCCGACCGTGCGCCTCGCCTGCGCTCGATAATCGACGAATGCGACCCCGACCTCATCGGTCTGCAGGAGTACACTCCGACGTGGGCGGCAGAGCTTGACGATTACTATAAAGACAAATACGAGCTGTTCCTCAAATACAGAGGAGAGCACGCGTTCGAGGGCACGCCCATGATGTGGAGACGCGACCGCTTCGAGTGCCTGAAGAAGGGGTACTACTGGCTCGATTACGACCCCGACCACGAGGGCCCGAGCTTCGGCGACGGGTGCTACCGCATATGCATGTGGGCAACGCTGAAGGATAAAAACGACGGTAAGGTGTTTACCTATATAAATACTCACTTCGGCTTCGGTGACGTATGCCAGACGAACAGCGCCGACCTCGTTTACAAAAAATATCTCGAGCTCGGCGAGGGTGAGTGCTTCGTTACCGCAGACTACAACATGGAGCCGGGAAGCGCGGGCTACGCCGAGATGACGAAGCACTTCGCCGACGCAAACCCCGACGATACCCGTCCCACGTATCACGACTATTACAGAGGCGACAGACTCCGCCATATCGACTACTGCTTCATTACGGGCGGCATCACTCCGAAGGCGGTAAGACTGCTCGACGATATGCCGGACGGCAACTATCCCTCCGACCATTACGGCCTTCTTTTCAACCTCGAAATAAAATAAAATTTACAGATATAATACAGGAGAATCATTATGGCATATCTTGACGTGAAATATTTCTCGGGTGCGCTCGGTCAGATGAGCGCCTTCGGAGCAATCATTCCCGACGGACTCACCGACGACATCCCCACGATGTACCTGCTTCACGGACTCAGCGACGACTATACCGCATGGCAGAGATACACCGCTATTGAAAAATACGCCGAGGCTCACGGCATGGCAGTCATCATGCCGGGCGGCGCGCGTTCCTTCTACGAGGACATGGTTTACGGCAGAAACTACTACACCCACGTTGCAAAGGAAGTAGTGGAGGAGTCCCGTAAGCTTTTCAGACTTTCGCATAAGAGAGAGAAGACCTTCATCGCAGGTCTTTCCATGGGCGGCTACGGCGCGTTCAAGATCGCAATGCGCAACCCCGACGTTTTCAGCGCGGCAGGCAGCCTTTCCGGAGTCGTTGATATGCCCGGTGCAACCGCACAAAAGCTTTGGGACAACGATGCAAAGCTCATCTTCGGCGATGATTTTGCGAACTGCATCAGCGGAAGCGACGCCGACCTCTTTGCACTTGCCGACAAAATCGCTGCCGATAAGAAGGACCTTCGTCTCATCCAGATAGAAGGAGACGAGGACTTCCTGCTTGACGGCAACCGCCGCTTCTCCGAATACGCTGAGAAGCTCGGGCTTGACCTGACTTACGCGGAGCATCCCGGTAACCACAGCTGGGATTTCTGGGACAGATACATAGTTGACGTAATGGACTTCTTCTGCGGCAGATGAACGCATTGATAAACTGGCTCAAATCACCTGCGGCAATCGGCACGGCGATAGTTATCGCCGTCGCCGTCGTGCTGATGGGCTTCGCTCTCTGGCTTGAGAGAAAAGCGAAGAACAGCGTGCGCGGCAACAAGTCGAGAGCCACAACGGTGCATATCACCTCGAGTATCGTTAATTTCATAATCATACTCGTGGCAATAATCGTCGTTCTTCAGGTTAACGGCGTAAACATTACCGCAATGGTAGCCGGCCTCGGTATCGTCGGTGCGATAGTCGGTCTTGCCCTTCAGGATTTGCTCAAAGACGTCATCATGGGCGTAAATATCATATTCGACAGATATTTCGCCGTTGGCGACTGTGTCGAGTTCGAGGGCAGAGAGGGCGAGGTCGTCGGCTTCAATATCAAGTCGACCAAGATACGCGATATCGACGACCACTCGGTTTTTACCGTCTGCAACCGCAATATTTCGCAGATTCGCTGTCTCTCCGACCATCTTGAAATCGACGTGCCGCTTCCGTATGCGCTTACGGCGGAGCGGGCACACGAAATACTTCACGAGCTGAGCCTCAAAATCGAGGCAATCGAGGACGTTGACTCCTGTGAGTTCAAGGGAACCGAACGCTTCGACTCCTCCGCGGTCGTTTACCGTCTCACGGTAAAATGCAAGCCCACCGACAGACCGGACGTCCGCCGTAAGGTGCTCTTGGCGGTGCAGCTTCATCTTAAGAGCGAAAACGTCGCAATTCCGTACAGTCAGCTCGATGTTCACCTCGATAAAGACTGAATTGTTGGGCACTATTACCATTGACAACGGCTGTGCACGATGATATAATATGCGTTTGGAAATTGAAATAAAAGGAGTATATTATGGAGTATATTATTGATACGGCTCAGCTTTCGGCCATCCGTAAATGCGAGGAGTTCTACCCCATCGACGGCGTTACCACCAACCCCACGATTATTTCCCGCGAGCACACGAGCTTTACCGAGCTCATCCGTGACATCAGAGGCATAATCGGTCCCGACAAGATGTTCCACGTCCAGGCAACGGGCGACACCGCCGAGAAAATGATAAAGGAAGCCATGGCGCTCAAGGAAGCTGTCGGCGGCGACTTCTACGTAAAGATTCCCGTAGGTCCCGAGGGACTCAAGGCAACGATGTACCTCACCAAGCACGGCATCAAGGTTACCATGACTGCAATCTTCACCCAGCAGCAGGCGCTCATCGCCGCAAAGGCGGGCGCGTCCTACGTCGCACCGTACATCAACCGTCTTGACAGTATCGTATCCGACGGCCCTCACGTAGTTGAGGAGATTGTCAACATGTTCAAGCTGTACGACGTTAAGACGAAGGTGCTTGCCGCAAGCTTCAAGAACGTCGAGCAGATTCACAAGGTTGCAATGGTAGGCTGCCACGCGGTTACCATGAACCCCTCTCTTTACGAAAACCTCGTATACCATCCGCTGACCCTCTACGCAATCGACGACTTCAACGCCGACTGGCAGAGCGTATACGGAGACAAGAGCATCATAGACCTTCTCGAAAACAAAGAATAATAAGAAAACCGTTCGGACACCGTCCGAACGGTTTTTCTCTTTCGCCCGCGGCGAAAGAGAGTGCAGAGTGTAGAGCTGATTCGGAATTCGGAATTCGGAATGCGGAATTCGGAATTGACCGTACTTTATGTCTGTCGGCATGATTAACGGTTTGCAATACCGAAAAACGGGCGCGCAATGCGCCCCCTACGGGTAAACCCTACCTTCTCGCCCACCTATTCTAATAAAAATCAAAACCGTTCGGTTACCCGAACGGTTTTTTCCATAACTCTGAACTCTGAACTCATCACTCTGCACTTTCCTTCGCCTGCGGCGAAGGGGTTCACATCGTTTCGGGAATGCTCTCAAACTGACGGAGCGTCACGGTGAAGCGCGACTCAAACGCTTCCTTTATAAGTGCCTCGCGGTCGAGCGGCTCCTCGGCGGCAATCACTTTGGCAAGCTCGGGCTGCGTTCTCGGGTGACGGGGAGTAAATACCGTGCAGCAGTCCTCGTACGGCTCGATGGACGTGTCGTACGTGCCGATTGCGCGGGCGGTTTTGATGATTTCTTCCTTGTCAAGTCCGATGCACGGGCGGAATACGGGTCTGTCCGCCGATACGTCGGTGCAGCAGATTGCAGCGGCGGTCTGGCTTGCCACCTGACCGAGGCTCTCACCGGTAATGAGAATCGGCGCGCCGATATGCTCGGCGGTCATGGATGCGAGCTCCATCATGAAGCGGCGGAGGATAAGAGTGAAATAATCCTCCTCGCAGTTGTCGCGAATCATTTCCTGAATGTGTGTGAGAGAGATTACGTGTACGCGGATGAATCCGGTATATTCGGTAAGCTCGTGTGCGAGGGTCAGCACCTTCTCGCGTGCTCTCTCGCTCGTGTAGGGTATGCTTTCGAAATAGAGCGCGTCTATGTGCATGCCGCGCTTTGCCATCATGTATCCGGCAACGGGACTGTCGATACCGCCCGAAAGAAGCAGGAGTCCCTTGCCGCAGCTTCCGTACGGGATGCCGCCTGCACCCGCGTCCTGACCTGCGTGAACGTACGCCGCGCGGTCGCGCACCTCAATGCGTACGACGACGTCGGGGTTGTCCATTCTGACCTTCATGCGCGGCATGACCTCAAGAAGCGCACCGCCGACCTCGCCGGAAATCTCGGGCGACTTCAGCGGGAAGCTCTTGTCCGAACGCTTTGCCTCGCACTTGAAGCTCTTATATCCTCTCTCGGCGAACACGTCGGGGAGGTATTCCTGCGCGGTGCGGCAGATGGCGTCTATATCCTTCTCGCAAACCGCCGCCTTCGTGACGGCGATAAAGCCGAACACCTTTTTAATCTGCTCGTACATTGCGTCGACGTCGCTCTCGAACGGGTCGTCCGAGGCGGGCTCAACGTAAACCGTGCTCTGATTGATTCGCACGTCGAACTTGCCTGTTTCCTTTGCGCGTCTGCGAATTTCGCGCATGAGAATCGCCTCAAAGGTGTTTCTGTTTGCACCCTTGAGAATTATTTCACCGTATTTGCATAAAATTACTTCTTTCAAAGCGTATCCCTTTCGTTTACGGAAACTTTATAGCCCTTGCCTCTGACCGATATGATGAAACCGTCACCGAGAAGCGGAGCAAGCTTGCGGCGCAGGTAACTGACGTAAACCGCGCACAGTCCCGCGTCCGCTCTCCCCCATACCTCCGTCGACAGCTCCTCGGGGGTGACGAAATCTTCCTTGCCCGCGAGCGCGGAATAAAGCCTGTATTCCGTCGCCGTCAGCCTGACCGTTCTGCCGCCTGCGGACACGGTGTGCTCACGCGGGTTTCCCGCCGAACGTCCGAGCCGCGCAGCACCCGCTGCTCTCTGTGCCGCCTCGGTGAAAACCTCGGGAGTGAACGGGCGGGAGAGCGTTTCGTGCCCCTCTCCGTCAAGCGAAACACCGCCCGCAAAGCCGAGATCCGTCACCGTAAGGCACGGGGAAGGGTCGTCGCTGACGCACGTGAAGCGCCCTTCGAGAAGCGCACGGACGAGAGCGCAAAACGTCCCGTCATCACTTATGACGCGCACGGTCGGCAGAGCCGCGGGCGTTCTTTTTTTGTCTGATTTTCTCATATTTCATATAATACATCATGTGACGGAAAATGTCAATTACGCATTTTTGCCTTACCCGTATTTACCCGATATTTTCGGCGCAAAACATCCTGTTTCGACACGGCGAAATGGTGAATAAATGGTAAAAATGGTAATAATTAGTAAACTTGATATGCGCCGGATTTACTAATGGGGAATAATTTACTCATATAGGTAAAAATTTTTCAAAAAATTTTATAAAAAATGCATAAGAGGGCTTGATTTTTCATCAATGTGGTATTATAATATACTCACGTGGGGAAAAAAGAATCGAAAAGAATCGAAAGGGGGAGCGAGAATGCTTGTAGGAACGTACAGATTTATCATAGACGCCAAAAACAGAATCGCTATCCCTGCAAAGTTCAGAGCTGAGCTTGAAGACAAGTTCATAATCAGCGAGAGCGTTGACGATTGCCTCACCATCCACCCGATGGACGAGTGGAACAAATACAACGAAAAGATCAACAACCTCCCCTATACCGATGCACTTGAGCTCAAGCGTTTCATCAACGCAACCGCATCTCAGGTTGAGCCCGATACGCAGGGCAGAGTGCTTCTGACCTCCGATCTCATCGAGTCCGCGGGACTCACCAAGAACGTCGTGATCATCGGCTGCGGCGAATACGCCGAGCTGTGGGACGCGGAAGTATACGAGGAACGCTTCCCGAAGGTTACGAAGGAGAAGAAGAAGGAAATGTTCCTGAAGATGCAGGAGCTTCACATCTGACATGGAGTTCAGACATACTTCGGTGCTTCTCGGCGAGAGCATTGACGCTCTCGGCATAAAGCCGGACGGTATATACGTCGACTGCACGACGGGCGGCGGCGGTCACTCCTTCGAGATTGCATCAAGGCTCGGGGCGGGCGGCAGACTCATCTGCATCGACCGCGACGACGAAGCGCTTGAAGCGGCGGGAGCGAGACTCGAAGCATATAAAGATAAAGTAACGTTCGTAAAACGCAACTACGGTGACGTGGGAAGCGTGCTTGACGAACTCGGAATTGAAAAGATAAACGGAATACTCTGGGACCTCGGAGTTTCGTCACATCAGCTTGACGACCCCGAAAGAGGCTTCTCCTACGTGGCGGACGCACCGCTCGACATGAGAATGGACCGCACCTCACCGCTGACGGCGGAAACGGTGGTCAATACGTATTCCGAGAGCGAGCTTACCCGCATAATTTGGGAATACGGAGAAGAAAAGTTCGCAGGGCGCGTCTCCCGTGCGATAGTCACCGCAAGAGAGAACGAACCCATCCGCACGACGCTTGAGCTTGTGAAGATAATCGAGGGAGCAATCCCCGAGAAGAACAGACGCGCGGAGCACAAGCATTTCGCAAAGCGTACCTTCCAGGCAATAAGAATAGAGACGAACAAAGAGCTTTCGTCCATAGCCCCGTCGATAGAGGCGGGAGCGGCAAGACTTGCCGTCGGCGGACGTGCCGCCGTGATAACCTTCCATTCGCTTGAAGACAGAATAGTCAAGAACGTTTTCGCAGAGCTCTGCCGTGGCTGCATCTGCCCGCCGGATTTTCCGGTTTGCGTATGCGGTCACGAGCCCGAGGCGAAACTGCTGTTCAAAAAGCCCGTCGTTCCCGAGGGAGACGAGCTTGAATATAACCCCCGCGCAAGGAGCGCAAAACTCAGAGCAATAGAAAAGCTCAGATAACACGATTTTGAGAGGAGCCGCGGAACATGGTATACAACGAGTCTGTATATAGTCCTGATAATCTTACTAAGAGACTTCAGGCAAAATTCAGTGCCCGTACCGCGGCCTTCGGTAAAACCCCCGCCGCTTCCTCCGGCGACAATACTGCCGTTATGTCCTTTTTCGGAAGGACTGACGATATAAAAGCTGACAGAGCAATTCCTAAAGCATCCGTGAAAAACTCCTCTAAGGGCGCCGGTACCGCACATGCCGCGCCCGCCGTTCGTTCGAACGTGCGTCCCTCCGCACAATCGGGGCGCACTTCGGGCAGACGTGCTCCCGCGCATGCAGCCGTTCCCACCGAGCAGATTGCAAAATCCTTCTCGAGAGCATACGCCGCAGGCGAGGGCGCAAGAAACGTTGCCGGCAGATGCCAGACCGCACCGAGACCGAACGTAAAGCGCAGACCCGTATCCGAGGGTGCGCTCAAAAACGGACGTTCGAACGTTCCCGGTTCGCGTCACGCCGTTCTCGTAACCAACACCGAGACCGAAAAGCGCGAAGGCTTCTTCGGCGGTCTTATCCGTTCGTTCGGCTTCGGCACCCGCAGAGCCGAGCACGAAATGAAAAAGGAACGTATCCCGTTCGGGCTTATCGCGGTACTTATCGTATCGACGGTGCTCGTAATGGTTCTTATATACAGCTTCTCCCGCGTGCAGTTCTACACGCAGGAAAACGGCAGACTCGAAGCAAGACAGGAAGAGCTTGCCGCAGAAGCACAGAAGCTTTCTCTCCTTCTTGAAGAGAGAGAAGATATCCGTGATATCGAAAGAATAGCAACCGATGAAATCGGTATGGTAAGAAGCGACACCGTTCGCTCTCACTTCGTTTCCGTATCGACTCCCGACAGAGTCGAGGTTATGTCGTACGAGGATGAGAACGGCGGCGGAGCAGCCGGCATCCTTTCGGCAATCGGAGAAAACCTCGGAATACTGAGCGATTATTTCGGCTGATTCCCGGGTTAACAGAATATCGAAAAGTGTCATAAAGAAATAGGTGGCGCAGGTTTTTTCTGCGTCACCGTTTCCGAATTTTCGGGGGTATATCGTAATATCCCCAAATATGGCCAAGTATAATGTATTTCGGGGAATATCTCCCCCGAAAACTTCAAAAAACGAAGGAGGCGGCGGTATGAACGAGGCACCCGAAACCAAAAGAATAGACCGTGTTACGGTACGCCGCGCCGGCGCCGTCATGCTTGTGTTTGCGGTCCTTGCACTCGCGCTCGTGTTCGTGCTCTGGGATATGCAGATCATGGACTTCGAGAAGTATCAGGCCAAAGTGCTCGACCAGATGACGGTATCCACCGTCATAAATCCCCTTCGCGGTCAGATAACCGACCGCTCGGGCAACATTCTTGCCGCAAACGGCACGAACTATCTCATATTCATCTCCCCTCAGGATATCATCGACGCCATGGAGGCGGACAAAAAGGCTGACGAGCCGCCCACGTACAAATGGACGGATGAAAACGGCAAAACGTACGAGAACCGCGACATGGACGAGGTTATCGCAAAAGCCCTCTCCGAGATTCTCGACGTGGAATATGATTTCGTTATGGAAAAGTCCGCACTTGAAGGGCGCCGCTACGAGGTCATAAAGAAAGAGGTCTCCGAGGAGGACGCGGAGCAGGTCCGTCAGTTCATAGCGGACAACGACCTCACGATGCAGATATATCTCCGTGCTTCCACGTTCCGCACGTATCCGTACGGTGACCTTGCCTCTCAGGTCATAGGCTTCACCAACCGCGACGGCGTCGGAGTTTACGGGCTTGAAAGCTACTACAACAACCTGCTCGAGGGAACCTCGGGTAAATATATCACCGCGCAGGACGCGCACAGCGACGATATGCCGTTTGAGTACGAGAGCCTCATCGACCCGAAGAACGGCTATACGGTCGAAAGCACGATTGACGTTTATATCCAGTACGAGCTTCAGAATCAGCTTAAGGCAACGTACGACGACAACGGCGCGGGTGAGAGAGTCACCGGTATCGTAATGAACGTAAACACCGGCGAGGTTTACGCTATGGCTACGTATCCGTCGTTCGACCTCAACGAGCCGTACGAGATGACTCATTACTATTACAAGGCACCGCTCGAGGGACTCGACCCCGAGTCCGAGGAATATAACACCGCCTACATGAACTCTCTGTTCAAGATGTGGCAGAACAAGGCAGTCACCGACCTTTACGAGCCCGGCTCGACCTTCAAGCCGATTACCGCGTCAATGGGCTTTGACGAGGGAGTCGTAACCGAAACGACGCCGTTCTACTGCGGAGGCAGCTACGCCGTTGACGGTTACCCCCGTCCGATAGCGTGCCACGAGGCGGCGGGTCACGGAGCCGTAACCTTCACCGAGGGACTTCAGCAGTCCTGTAACCCGACGCTCATGCAGCTTGCACAGCGTATCGGAGCCGAAAACTTCTACAACTACTTCCTCGCATTCGGTTATGCGGGAAGAACGAATATCGACCTTCCGGCGGAATCGTACCCCATCATAAGCTCGAGAAAAGATTTCTCCGGAGTATCGCTTGCGGTATACTCCTTCGGTCAGACCTTCAAGGTCACCCCGATACAGCAGATACGCAGTATCTGTACGATAGCCAACGGCGGTTATCTCATAGTGCCGCATCTGCTTAAATCCATCAAGGACAGCGACGGCAACGTCGTTGCGGAATATTCGACCGAGCCGCTCCGTCAGGTAGTCAGCACGTCTACCACCGACAGAGTAACGAAAATCCTCGAGGAGGGCGTATCCGGCAACGGCGGTGCTAAAAACGCATACGTCAAGGGCTACAAGGTGGCAGCAAAAACCGGTACCTCCGAGAAGCTTGATAAATACGACGAAAACGGTGACAGACCGTACCGCGTCGGCTCGACCGTTGCATTCGCACCCGCATACAATCCCGAAATCGCGGCACTTATAGTGGTCGACGAGCCTACGAACGGAGTCGTGTTCGGCTCCCGTGTCGCCGCTCCCTATATCTCGAATCTGCTTGCAACGCTTCTTCCGTATCTCGGCTACGAGGCGGAATATACCGAGGCCGAAAGACTCAAGACCGAGGTCGCCGTGCCGAACCTCATCGGCGTCGACGTTGAAAGCGCAAAGAGCGACCTCTCGTGGAGAGAACTCGGCTGCGAGGTCGTCGGCGACGGTCCTACCGTAACCGGTCAGGTACCCGAGGGAGGCTCGAACGTCACTCTCGAAAACGGCAGAGTAATTATTTACACCTCCGATATCGCACCGTCTTCGAACTGCATAGTTCCCGAGCTTATCGGTAAGACCGCGGAGGCGGCAAACAGACTCCTCATAAACGCAGGACTCAACGTACACTTCACCGGAGCCTCCGGCAACGCCGAGGGCGCAATGGTAATAAGCCAGTCCGTGCCCGCAGGCACCGAGGTGCCCGAGGGTACTCCCGTATCCATAGACATTCAGTACACCGATACACGAGACTGACGGAGTGCAAAATACCGGACGTAAAAACAAAGATTTTTACGGAGGTATTTATGAAGCTGTCGTCACTTCTCATAAGAACCGACGCGGAACCTTTTTCCGACGTAACCGTTACGGGAATCACATCCGACCACCGTACGGTCACAGCGGGCGACGTATTCGTCTGCATTGACGGAGGACGCCGCGACGGTCACGACTACGCCATCAAGGCGACGGAGAGCGGCGCCGCCGCAATCGCTTCGGGGAGGGCACTTGACGTGCCCGTGCCGTGTGCGGTATGCGAAAACACGCGCCGCGCACTCGCCCTTATGTGGGACGAATATATGCTCCGTCCCGCGTCCGGTATGAAAATTATCGCCGTGACGGGCACGAACGGTAAAACGTCCGTATGCCACACCGTGAGGGACATAATGCTCGCGGCGGGAATACCGACGGGTATGACGGGAACGGTTCACACGACCTTCGGACGCGAGACTCTGTCGTACGGCGGCGGCTCGTCGGTCAGCGACGCATACGCCGAAATGACGACTCCCGACCCCGAATATCTTACAAAATCCATCGCGGAAATGAGACGGCGTGGTGCTGTCTGCCTCGTGCTCGAGGCATCGTCTCAGGCGCTCGACCAGCACCGTACCGACGCATACGTCCCCGACGTCGCCGTGTTCACGGGGCTCTCTCCGGAGCATCTCGATTACCACGGAAACATGGAAAATTACCTCCGTGCAAAAGCGCGTCTGTTTGAGGGTGCGCGTCTCGGAGTGGTAAAGTACAACGACCCGTACGCCGAAAAGCTTCGCACAATCGTACCCGGTAAATACGTCACCGCAGGGACGGACGCACGTGCTGACTACACCGCCGAGAACGTTAAAACAACAAGACACGGTATCTCTTACGAGCTGTACTGCAGTGCGGGGTGCACCGTGATAAAATACCCCGTGCCGGGAAAGATAGGACTTGAAAATTCACTTCTTGCGGCG
>JAZUGD010000289.1:0-3748 GCA_045641025.1 Eubacteriales bacterium | reverse complement strand
GCAATCAAGGTCGCAATCGACGAGGCAATGAAGTGCAAGGAAACGGGAGAAGAGAAGACCATCGTCTTCGGACTCACCGGTACCGGCTACTTCGATATGATGTCGTATCAGAAATTCCACGACGGAATAATGACCGACTACCTTCCCTCGGACGAGGAGCTTCAGGCGTCCTTCGCCACTCTCCCCAAGGTTGACTGAATCAAAAAAGGAACTCGCAAGAGTTCCTTTTTTCATATATTCGTTTTTGCCGTATAAAGCATCGCGCAGGGGATAATTACCGCCGCGCCCGCGTCGCACAGCAGGTTTACCGCCGCCTGCATCGTCGAGCCGCTCGTTATAACGTCGTCGGCGAGAATGACTTTCTTGCCGGCAATCTTTTCTTTTGCCTTCGCCGTCAGCGAGAGCGACGCGCGCGCGTTTTTCGCTCTTTCGGCGGCGTTCATCGTTTTCTGCACCTTGGTGCCCTTGTTGCGCATAACGGAAACGTGCGGTATTCCCATTGTTTTCGAGAGCCGCTTTGCGGTGATTTTCATGTGGTCAAAGCCGTACGTAAATACGGCTTTTTTCGTTCTCGGCACGTACGTGATAACGTAGTCCTTCGGGTCGTCCCCGGCGGTAAGTATCGCCTTCATTAAATCGTGCGAGAGCGAGCGGGCGAAAAACTCAGCGTGTGAAATATCGCGGTCGCGCTTGAGCCCGTATATGAGGCTCGACGTTACGTCGTTCTCACGAAAGCCTCTGTAATGACCGAACACCACGGTACGGCGTACGTTCGTTTTGCGTCCGCGCTTAGGCTCAAACGTGCGTATGCAGGCACACTTTTCGGTGTCCGCGCCGCAGTTCGGGCAGATGCGGGCGAAGTTCTTCTCAAACTCCCGGCTGCAGGCGGGGCAAAGCTCGCCCGTGTGGACGGAGCCGGAAACGTCGCGGCATGCCGGACAGCGCGGAGGGAACAGGAAAGCGACGGCACGTCCGGTGAATTTCTTCAGACTCATACGTCTCCGCCCTGACGCGCAAGAAGTGCGTGGAGTCCCGTCGTTCTGTCGGCGTGAGCCGTGTTCGCAACGGCGTACGCGAGCTCGTTTTCCTTTGCCACGATTATCGCCAGCTTTGACGCACGCGTTATCGCGGTGTAAAGGAGGCATCTGTTGAGCAGCATGCGCGAGCAGGAATATACGGGGATAACGACCACGGGATATTCCGAGCCCTGACTCTTGTGAACGGTTATGGCGTACGAGAGCTCAAGCTCGTCGAGGTCGGAGAGGTCGTATTCCGCAAACCGCCCGTCGAAATCAATGCTCATCGTGCCGTCTTCGGGAGAAATGGAGGATATAACGCCGATGTCGCCGTTGAAGATACCGTGGCCCTCGTCGCCGTCCTTCTCCCATTCTATCATGTAGTTGTTCTTTATCTGCATCACCTTGTCGCCTTCTCTGAACACGGTAGTGCCGCGGTGATGTTCTCTCCTTGAGGGAGAGGGCGGGTTGAACGCTTCCTGAAGCGTCCTGCAAAGCTCCTCCGTGCCCGCTGCGCCCTTTTTGGACGGGGTGATAATCTGGAGCTCCGACGCAATATCAACGCCGTATGCCGCCGGCAGACGCCTTGTGCAAAGGTCGCGCACCGTTTCGGCAATCTGCGCGTCGGTGTCTCTCTTTAATATAAAGAAATCGCCGTCCTTCTTTCCGCTCACCGGAAGGTCGCCGCGGTTGACCGCGTGCGCGTTCGAGACGATAAGGCTTTCGTTTGACTGACGGAATATCTCCGTAAGTCTAACCGTGCGGAAAAGCCCCGATGCAATAAGGTCGGAGAGGACGTTGCCCGCACCGACTGACGGTAATTGGTCGGAGTCTCCGATAAGAATAAGTCTCGCACCGGGCTTTATCGCACGGAGCAGAGAGTCAAAGAGCAGGGTATCCATCATCGAAATCTCGTCAACGATGAATACGTCCTCGTCAAGCAGATTCGATTCGTCCCGCAGAAATACAGGCTCCTCACCGTTCTCGGACGAGAAGTTCGTCTCAAGCAGACGGTGTACCGTAGTCGCCTCGTGAGAGGTCGCCTCGCTCATCCGCTTTGCGGCGCGTCCGGTGGGAGCCGCAAGCGCGACCTCGCTGCCGAGACTTTCGAATATGTTAAGAAGTGCCTTCGTTACCGTGGTTTTACCGGTACCGGGACCTCCCGTCAGTATCATGACGCCGTTCGTCATGGCGGCGCCGATTGCCTGTCTCTGCATATCCGCAAGAGAGAGACCCGACGTATATTCCACCTTCTCGATAAGCGTACCTATGTCACCGGGGCTGAGAGAAGGGCAGGAGCGGGAGAGAGTCACAAGCCGCTTGGCAATACCGTTTTCGGCACGGTGATAGCGCGGCAGGTAGAAATGTCTTACCCCCGCATAGTTCTCGGCGTACAGCTTTCTCGAGGAAAGTGCCTCGTTCAGCCCGTCCTTTATCTCTGCTTCTTCAACGCAGAGAAGGTCGGAGGCATAAAGCGAGAGAAGCTCTTCGGTGAGGCACGTGGAGCCGTCGCGTCGGCTCACGTCCGTCAGTATATAAACAAGTCCCGCGATGATTCTTGCGGGAGAGTTTGCGGGTATTCCGATATTTTTGGCAAGCTCATCGGCTTTCGTAAAGCCGATGCCGGAGATTCCGTCGCAGAGACAGTACGGGTCGCTCTGTATCCTGTCAACTGCGGACGCACCCCATTTTTTGTAAATCTTCATCGACTGGGCGGGAGAGCATATGTCGCGGCAGTACATAATGACCGCTCTTGCTCCCGCAACCTCGCGGAAGTTTTGACCGATTGCGGCGGCTCTCGCAACCGAGATACCGCTTATATCGGCAAGCCATTCGGGGTGGTTTTCAATAACGTCAAACGTCTCCGAGCCGAACTTGTCAACGATTTTTCCCGCCGTCTTGGGACCGATGCCCTTCACGTTTCCGGCGGCGAGATAACGGAGCATATCGTCCTCGCTCGTCGGCAGTTCTTGCTCGTAGTATTCGCACCTGAACTGCCGACCGTAGGTCGGATGCTCGCTCCAGTCTCCGTAAGCGCAGATTCTGTCGCCTTCGGATATAAGCGGAAGCGCACCCACAACCGTTACCTGGTCGCCGTCGTCCGTGTCGATACCGCAGACCGTATAGCTTCCGTCGGGGCTCTGGTATATTACGGTATCAACCGTACCCGAGAGCTTTTCCTTCATGGGAGCACCTCCTTTGCTTTACATTTTTATAAGCTCGTATTTTCTCGTGCCGAGACCGATTTTCTCGGCGTGGGCAAGACAGCTTTCCCATTCCGATTCGGGAGTCGTGTTTTTGAAGCAGTCGCCGTGGTCGTGGAAACCGGGTGCGTTCATGTTGTCCGAAAGAACGCTTCCCTGAAGCGGGGTTGCCGCAATGCACGCGTCCGCACACGCCTGGTCGAGCGCAAGCGGGTCGGTCGAGCAGAACATGCCGATGTTCGGCAGTATCGGCGCGTCGTTCTCACCGTGACAGTCGCAGTAGGGAGATACGTCTACGATAAGTGAGACATGGAAGCCGGGACGTCCGTCAACGACCGCCTTGGTGTATTCCGCCATCTTGCAGTTCAGTTTTTCGAGAGAGTCGTCGTCGATGAAGTTTATCGCGTCGAAGTTGCACGCACCGAGACAGCGCCCGCAGCCTACGCACGAGCCCTCGTCAACGGTCATCTTGCGTTTTGCCGAGTCGAATACGAGACCGCCGTTTGCGCACTGCTTTTCGCAGAGTCT
>JAZUGD010000288.1:0-5284 GCA_045641025.1 Eubacteriales bacterium | reverse complement strand
CATAATAATATAACTCCGTGTGAGAAAATATCTAATTAATTATATCATATAAAACAACACATTGCAAATACGGTTGTCAAAAATTCCCTTTACATTTTTTGAGAAAAATGCATAAAAGTGTAGACTTGACGGGCGAAATCTGCTATAATAATTATAATTGAATCATTGTATTTAGTGAAAATGTGATTTTGTAAAAGGAGGTCGGTTTCATTTTGTTGACGGAGAAACTTGACGTTATTCTCGAAGCTGAGAAAAACGCGTCCGAACGTATGAGGGCGGCGGAGGAAAAAGCCGCTGCAATCATCGAGGAAGCAAAAGCCGAGGCTGAAAGAATAAAAGAAGAATCAAAGAACGAAACGTACGCGTCCATGAGAGAAACTCTCGGCGCGGCACGTGAAAGAGCGAAAGCAATCGAAGCGGAAAAGACGGCGGAGGCAGATGCCGAGGCTGAAAGAATTCGCCGTGAAGCGGCGAAGAACGACCGTTTCGGCATGAGCTCCGTAATAATCAAACTGATACCCAACTAATCGGTAATACCGGAAGGGAGGTGCGCGTTTGGCAAGGCTTTATATAAAAAAGCTGCGACTCACGGCACTTCAGGAAGACGGTAAGGGCCTCATTGACGAACTGCAGAAGGCGGGTATAACCGAGCTCTCTGCGGTAAGCGATGAAAGACTCACACCGGTCGACGTCAGCGGCAGTATCTCGTCACTTGACAGAAACGCAGCCGCCGCCGAAAGCTGTCTCGAATATATGGATTCATATAATCCTCCGAAGAGCGGACTTATGTCCATGTTCTCCGGCAGGGAAGAGATAAGCGAGGAGGCGTACGACGAACGGTCGGGAAAGACCGACGAATACCTGAAGCTTGCCTTGTCTGTCTGCGCGGACAAGAAAACAATAGACAATGCTAAAAGCGAGCTTGCAAAGCTCGATACCGCGATAAGCGCTCTCAGCGCATGGGACGGGCTCGACATCCCGATGAAGGATGCGGGAACCTCATCGACGACTGCGTTCGTCGGAACCTTTGCCGAGAAAAAGAGCGAGAGTGCGCTCGAGGCTCTGCTCGAAGAAGAGCTGCCCGACGCCGCGGCGGACGTAACCGTCATAAGCTCCTCACCCATACAGACCGCCGTCTGCGTTATCTGCATGAAGAGCGATGCAGACGCCGTGTGGACGGTTCTGCGTGAGCACGGATTTACCGTACCCGCCGACCCGACCAAGCATCCGCCCGCCGTGCGCAAGAAGCGGCTTCTTGACCGTGCGGCACAGCTTAAGGGTGAAATAAAGGACGCCGAGGGACGAATCGTCGAAGCGTCCGCAAGACGCGAGGACATAGCGTTCCTCTGTGATGCGCTTCACGCAAAGCTCACGAGCTACGACGGTCTTTCCAAAATGGCGTATACCGATAACACGATAGTGCTTGAGGGCTACGTTCCCGAGGAAAGAGTCGCCGAGGCGGAGATGATAGCCGACAGGCACGGTGCCGTGCTTGAGGTTTGCGATCCCGACGAGGAAGACGACGTACCCGTTGCGCTTAAAAACAACGACTTCAACGAACCGATGGAATCGGTGCTTGAGATGTACTCAATGCCCGGTAAGCACGATATTGACCCGTCGGCGGTAATCTCGTTCTTCTATTACGTTCTCTTCGGACTTATGCTTTCCGATGCCGGATACGGACTCGTGATGACGGTATTCTCGGCAATCGTGCTTGCAAAGAAGAAGGTCGAGGGCTCGATGAAGAAGATGCTCAAGATGTTCTTCTGGAGCGGCATATCAACGATGATATGGGGCGTAATGTTCGGCAGTATCTTCGGCGATATAATCCCGATGGTATGCGAGCAGTTCTTCGGTATAACCGGTGTGCGCACGTACCTCTGGTTCCAGCCGGAGAAGAACCCGATTGACTTGCTTCTGTTCTCGCTTGCGATAGGTGTGGTTCACATGCTTCTCGGCATAATAACGAACGCCGTGATACAGTGGAAGCAGGGGCACAGATTCGACGCAATTCTCGACTCCGTACCGATAATCCTGCTCCTTGTCGGAGCGGTACCGTTCGGAGCGTCGATATTCAAGCCCGTATTCCCCGACAGCGTTACGCAGATAGGACTCTACGTTGCACTCGTCGGAGCGGTGCTCGTCGTATGTACGGCATCCCGCTCGTCAAAGGGAATCATCGGGAAGATCGGCGGCGGACTCTACGCGCTTTATAATACCGCGTCGGGTTACCTCTCGGATATTCTCTCGTATTCAAGACTCCTCGCTCTCGGTCTTGCAACCGGAAGCATCGCGGGAGTAATCAATATGATGGGCTGTCTCCCCGAAAACAAGATAACGAAGGCAATACTGCTCGTTGTGGTCTTCATCGTGGGACACCTGCTCAATATGGCAATCAACCTGCTCGGCGCATACGTCCATACGATGAGACTTCAGTTCGTCGAGCTCCTCCCCAAGTTTTTCGAGGGCGGCGGCCGCGCGTTTGCTCCCTTTGAACTTACTACAAAATATTTCAAATTAAGAAAGGAAAAGTCTTCCGATAAAAAGAGCGCGTAAGCGTACGGAAGGCAGGAAATTATTATGACACTCGGACTTGCAATAGCAATTCTCGGCGCAGTATTCAGCGCATTTCTCGCAGGTATCGGCTCTGCAAAGGGCGTAGGCATGGTAGGTGAGTCAGCCGCAGGCGTAGTATCCGAGGACCCCTCCAAGTTCTCGAAGGTACTTATTCTTCAGCTTCTCCCCGGTACCCAGGGCCTGTACGGACTTCTCGTGGCAATCCTCGTTCTCCGTCAGCTCGGCGTTCTCGGCGGAACTCCTCTTGACCTCTCCGTTGCTCAGGGACTTATGTACTTCGGCGCATGCATGCCTATGGCAATCGCAGGTTTCTTCTCCGCAATCGCGCAGGGCAGAACCGCTGTTGCAGGTGTAGGTATCGTTGCAAAGAAGCCCGATGAGAGCGGTAAGGCGCTCATCATGGCTGCAATGGTCGAGACCTACGCAATTCTCGCACTTCTCGTTTCCATCCTCGTTGTAAACGGTCTTGCGTAAGCGATTCACTAAGCGGTGAACAGTATGAACGGACTTGACAAAATAGTTCAGAAAATAAGCGAAGACTGTACTGCCGCCGTAGCATCCGTAATTTCCGAGGCAGAAGCAAAGGCGGCATCCATAATTGCGGATGCACGTGCCGAGGCTGAAGCCGAAAGAGCGTCTCTCACCGAAGCCACTGACGAAAAAGCGGCTGAAATGGTGAAAATGGCAGAGTCGTCCGCGGCTCTTGCAGGAAGAAGACGTATCCTTGCGGAAAGAGTGGCAGTTGTCGACGGAGTAATCGCACACGCGCTTGAAAGCTTCGTGTCCGGTGACCCCGCGGCATACTTCGACGGTATGAAAAAGCTTGCCGTAGCCTATGCGCTTGACGGTGAGCAGAAGCTGGTCTTCTCCGATGCGGACGCTAACCGTGTACCCGCCGACTTTGAGGCGGAAGTCAATGCGGCGATTGCCGGTAAGGGCAAGGTAACGGTCTGCGGAGGCGGAAAGTATAACGGCGGATTTATGCTCGTAAGTGACGAGCTGGTGGAAAACTGTACTCTCGAGGCTCTTGCGCGCGATAAGGACGCGGAGCTCAGAGACGACCTGTGCCGCCTGCTTTTCTCATAATTTCGTTATTGGTGACGGTATATGAAAGATACAGAATACGCTTTTGCGGTATCAGCCGCAAGAGTGCGTGAAACGAAGCTTCTGTCACGCTCGCAGATAGACTCGCTCGTCGGTGCTCACGATGAGGCGGCGGCTCTCCGTATGCTCGAGGATTTCGGATATACGGGAATCACCTCCGACCCCGAGGCAACGCTCAGCGCGAGAATATCCGGAGTGACCGACTTCGTAACCGAGGTGGCTCCCGGTGACGGTGTGCTCTCGTTCCTTCTCATAAAGAACGATTTTCACAACGTCAAGGCGTATATGAAATGCGCCGTAACCGGAACCGAGCCCGAGGGGTACTTGCTCACTCCCGTGATGATTGACGTGTCTCTCATAGCGGAAGCGGCTCAGAACAAAACGTGGAACGTGCTTCCCGGATTTGCGGCAAAGCCCGCAGAGAAGGCGTGGGACGTTCTAATGGAAACGATGAACGGCCAGTACGCCGAGATGATTCTCGACCGTGCGGCACTTGAAACGTCGGTAAAACTCGCCGAGGCGGAAAAAGATGCGTTCTGCATAAAGCTTGCAAAGCTTTATCTCAAGACCGCCGCGTTCAGAATCGCCGTAAGATGTGCGGCGGCTCATAAGGGACGCGAGCTTCTCGAGCTTGCACTGCCCGCAGACGACTCGTACCCGAGAGAGAGACTTCTCTCGGCGGCACTTGCCGGAGTCGAAGACGTTGTCGCACTCGCCTCCGAGAACGGCTTTGAGGTGCCCGAGCCCGCAGGTGTCGATTCGTTTGAAGAAGCGGCACGCCGTGCGGAGGACGCACTGAGAGCATCCGCGTCTCTCGTGAACCTCGGAGCCGCGCCTCTCATCGTGTACTATCTGCGCTGTGACGGTGAGGTGTCAAAAATCCGTAAGATTCTGTCGTGCAAAAGATGCGGACTTGACGAGAGTGCCATCCGTGAAAGAATCGGAGAATAAAAATGTATAAAATAGCAGTAGTCGGCGACCGCGACAGTATAAGCGGATACGCCGCAATAGGTATGACGGTAGTTCCCGTGCAGAGCGGAGAGGCGGCTCTTGAAGCCGTGTCAAACCTCGCGGGAGCGGGATACGGCGTAATATTCGTAACCGAAAACGTGTACGATACCGTAAACGAATCGTTCCCGAGAGAGGGAGCGCTTCCCGCGGTGATTCCGATTCCCGGAGCATCGGGCAATACGGGCACCGGCATGGCGGACGTCAGCCGCTTCGTCGAAAAAGCGGTCGGCTCCGATATAATTTCGTGATTATTGTTCAGGAGAATGCGTGAAACATTCGGACACACGAAATCCGAAATACAATTGTTTCACGCCGCACGTCCGCGCCTGACGGTGCGGTGTGCCGAAAGGAATGCAGTTTTATGGCATCGGGAAAGATAGTAAAAATATCAGGACCCCTCGTTGTCGCAGAGGGCATGAGAGACGCGTCGATGTTCGACGTCGTTCGCGTCAGCGACAAGAAACTCATCGGTGAGATAATCGAGATGCACGGTGACCGTGCGTCCGTTCAGGTATATGAGGAAACGTCGGGACTCCGCACGGGCGAGCCCGTCGTATCCACCGGCGAGCCTATGAGCGTTGAGCTCGGTCCC
>JAZUGD010000287.1:0-8587 GCA_045641025.1 Eubacteriales bacterium | reverse complement strand
CCGAGACCGTTTACGGTGTACATGTAGTCCTTACCGGAGATTTTGGTACCGCCCGGGAAGGAGGTGTTATTCGTCGAGATTACCTCGAAGGTCTCGTCTGCCGAGCCCTTGACGGCGTCTGCCATACGGTGGGTGTTGTTGGTCCCCGCGTTGTAGAAGTATTTATGCTGAGTGCCGGAGTTAACTATTGACGCAGGGTCGGTAAGGTCCGCACCGATTCTTACGGTAACGTTATCGTTGCTGCCGGAAACCGTCACGTTCTTACCGGTAATCCACGAGTTCCAGTCAGCCGTGCTTGAATTACTCGTGAAGTAGTTGTACTGGTACGGTGCACCGTCGGACATGAATATTACGTAAAGGTCGCGGTCTGCGCCCGCCGCCTCGTTCTGCTCGGTTATGGCGTATGCAAGGCGGTAAACGGTATCGAACGCATAGTCGAAGTTGGTACCGCTCTTTACCGTTATCTTGTTAACGAGAGTTGTAATATCGTCGTCGGTGTAATCACCCATCTGTACGAATGCGGATGCGTTGATGTTGGAATCGTTTGCCGTACCTGCGTTGGGACCGGTAAATATCGACGCATTCTTTGAGGTGGTGCTTGCCGTGCCCACACGGTCTCTTGTGGAGTCTATCGTGGTATAGCCGTTGAAGTCAGCCATTGCAAGACGGATGTCGGGAGACGAGCCGTCCTCGTTCTCTTTCGCGAACGTTTTAAGCATGTTGGTGAGAGAATTGCGCAGATAGTCGATTCTGTGCTGTCCCGCCGCGATTCCCGTCGTTGACGAACCGGCACGCGCGCCGTAGTTCATCGACGAGGAGGTATCAAGCATTACGATAACGTCAACGCCCTTGGGAGCGGGAACGCCGGAGGCTGTAAGCTCTATCTTTGCAACACCGGTCTCGTTGAAGTCGATGCCGTCGGCGGTTTTACCCACCTTGACGGAACCGCCTGCGGGATACTCGGGACGGTCGTTCTCCTCGGGTCTTGAAACAACGTGGAGAGTAAAGGTGCCTGCTGCGGTCATGCCCGCATAGGTTACGGTAAGGCCTGCATAATCGCCTGCACTCGCGAGGTCAAGTCCGCTGCCGCCGAGCATGTCGGTGGTAATATCGATAAGCTCGTCCGCATATCCGCCCTCGTAGGACACGAGAAGCTTTGCACCGGTGTTCTTCTCGGGCGCAGTCTTCGGATCTCTGATTACGGCGCCCTCGCTGTCAACAAGTGCTGTTGAAGACACGGTTTTTGCAGTGAAGGTGAGGGTAACGGTGCCTACGGTTCTGCCGTCTGCCTTAACGGTATACGTACCGCTGCCGGCTGCGGTCGGGTTTGCCGTACCTTCGAGAGTATAGCTTACGCTTTCGATATTCGTACCGTTCGTGTCGTCGGCCTTTACCGCGGTAAGCATGCCCTGAACGTAGTCCCTGAGAGCAGTCTCGTTTGCAAATTCGTCAATTCTGAATTCGGTTCTGCCGGTATATTCCATACCGAGATAATAGTTCTCCGCCGACGCGGTATGCATATCGGTCAGCTTGAAGAGACGCACGCGGTTGCCGTCGGTGTTGCCGATGGCGAAGCCGCTGCTGTAACAAAGGGTTCTGTTCGTACCGGGCTCGCTGATTCTGTATCCGTTTGAGTCGCGGGTAACCGCCCACAGATAGGGCTCGTTTCTTGTCTTTACGGAAACGGTGTTTCCGGTGCTGCCGTCATAGTATGCGTACTGACCGCTCTTGTTTTTGAGAGTATAGCCGGAAACCGTATTTGCCTGATACAGAGTAACGGTCTGACCGCTCACGGTTGCGCTGTTCGCTCCGTTGTTGTAGGTAATCTTCCACGAATAGCTGCGGCTCCAGCTGCTGCCGGATCTCGTGCAGACGGCACTTGTAATCTTACTGTAATTATTGTTTGCGTAATAGTAGTAATTTTCGGGATTTGAAAGCGTGTATTTGTTGCTTGAGAAGCTGTTCGCGGTTACGCTGACGCTATTGTATCCGCCGGTTGTTTCGGAATATCCGACTTCCCATTCGTATGCGTCCGTATCGAGCGTAAACGCATTGCTTGATATACTTACGCTCTGCGCGTTTCCGCCGGTGCTTCCGGCGGAGGTCATCACGTAGTTGTTCGAGCCGCCACCGACGATTACGTACCTGTCACCTGCGTCGATACCGTCGGTGTCGTTGGTGTACGTGTACGTGCTGTCTCCGGGGATTTCCACGTGTACCCACTCGTCAACGTTTACTTCTCTGTTTTCGGCAAGCGTAAACGTACCGAAACGGTCGGTGACGAATTCCGCATAGGTAACGCCGCCCTCAACGACGATGCGGGTACCGAGAGGTGAAAGAACGCCGTGGTCGTTGAAATAAACGAAGGTACGCTGCGCAGCCCAGCCTGCGGGCACGGGAATGCGCACGTCTGCGGTGTCGGTTCCGTTTACGAAGCCGCCGACGGTAATACCGTAGTTAATGAAGCTGTCTATGAAGTCGCCGATCGGAGCATTTTCCGTGTCTGAGGTGATAACGGGGTCAACGGGCTCTGCGTCTCCGCGCAGAGTATAAATCATGTCAATGCCCGTTGCCGTATCGGTATACGATACGTTAATAGGTTCGGGCTCGGTAACGGTCGTCTGGGGATGCTTGAGAGCGATGGTCTGCGGGCAGGTGATAACGTCGGTGAAATACTTGGATGACGTAAGTCCGATGGTTGCCTCGTCGGAGGCATGCTTGAGGCTGCCCACGCCTTTGCTCTTGAGGTTGACGTATCTGCCCGCTTCGCTGTAACGCTCTACGGTAACCTTTTCACCGTCGATGGTGAAAACGCTCATGGTAAGAGTATCGTCAACGCCGCTGGTGTTGGCCTGACCGGGCTCATAGTCGGCATAGTAGCCGATATAGCCGGCGTTCATGTAAGTAAAGTTGAGAGTTTCGGTGGTGAAGCTCTTTCTGTTGGTCTTGGTATTGGACGTCGGGGGAACGGCAACGTAGAAATCGTGTCCTACGGGCAGATAGTCTACGGCACCGCCGAGATAGTTGTCAAAGCCCTGCGAGTGGTCGTGACCGTGCAGGAATATAATATTGAAATCCTTACCTTCTTCGTTCAGCACGTCGAAGATATACTTCGCATATGCACCGTCACCGTCACAGTAGGTACGAGAGGAATAATGAAGTGCCACGTGAGAAATGACGAAAATGGGCTTACCGTAAGTCTCGGGGTCCTTTGCGTCAAAGTACGCCTGAAGATTTGCGGCAGTCTGCTGTATTCTCGTTTTATTTACGCCGCTGCTCCACTGATAGTCGTCCTCGTCGATTATGAACACGCCGTAATCATCGGTATCGTGTTCGCCGGGACCGGAAAGACCGTTCGTACCCTGAGAGCACTGGTCGTGGTTACCCTGTACGAGGAAGAAATTCGAAAGACTCGGGAACACGGAGTTCGCTGCGTTTTTGAGAGACGTCGTGCTTCCCGATACGCTATTTGAGGGAAGTGCTTTGTCATAGTCGCCGCAGCACATAAGACCGTCCACCGAGGGATGGTCGACTTTAACCTTACTCAGAATATTCTTAATTCTCTGCGAGCCGGTCTTCGCGCTTGACGAGCCCTGGTCCGCAGGATCCTGGAAATCGGAGCATGCCACTACGACTACCGGATTTTCATTCGTAGCCGCAAATACACCCGCGGGAACGATGCCGATGAGCATCACGAGTGCAAGCACTGCTGAAAGAATCTTGTTTGACAGTCTCATTATTATTCCTCCGATGAAAAATATTAAATAATTGTGTCTGTTGTGTTAACAAGAAAAGCTTTGCTTCACAGCATTTTCAGGTGTCACCAATAACAAAAAGCGATTTTTCCACTTTTTGTTCATAGTATAATAGCATGTTGTTCACAAATTGTCAACACTTTTTTAAATTTATGGACAAAATCACCATAGGCCTGCATAACCGCTTTTTCGTTGACAATCCACAGCGTATGTGATATACTTAATATGTAGAAACATATCATGAGCAGTTTTGCCCAATATAACGGCAGGTAATCTTAATGCGTTTTACCGACATTCACTGTCACATTCTCCCCTTTCTCGACGACGGAGCCTACAGTGAGGATGATTTTCTGAACATGGCTGAGGTAGCGGAGGAATCCGGAACCGATACCGTAATATGCACGTCGCACGCCTATCCGGGCTGCGATTACACCCCGGAGGAATACGCAGACGTCTTCAGAGACATGAAGGAACGTCTCGTACGCTTCGGCATTGACGTAAAGCTTTATCCCGGGCAGGAAATATTCGTAGGCGGCGACGCCGAAGAGATTTCGGAGGGCATCAAAAGCGGCAGACTTTTCACACTGAACGATTCCGTCTATCCGCTGATAGAATTTGATTTCGGAGAAGTTCCCGAGGCGGTATTCCGCGCCGTAAGGGTACTGAAGGCAGATGGTTTTACTCCCGTCATCGCACACCCCGAACGGTACGATTTTCTCGCCGACAGCCCCGATGAGGCGGAACGTCTGCACCGTGCGGGTGCCCTGCTCCAGCTGAATGCGGGAAGCATCGGCGGTTTCTTCGGTCCCGATGCCGAATACACGGCACGGTATCTGCTCGGCGAAAGGCTTGCGGATTTCGTGGCAAGCGACGCTCACAGTCCGTACGTCCGCACTCCGGTTCTGACCGACGCACACGAATGGGTTTCGGATTTCTGTTCACCGCGGTACGCCGATTACCTATTCACCGAAAACCCGCAGAAAATAATTAAAAATGAAATTATCCGTCCTTACCGTTCCGCACGGTAAGACCGGATTACAAATACAGTATCAAAGGAAGTTATAAATATGAGAATTCTCCGTATTACGGTCACGGTGCTGTTCGTTCTGACAACGTGTATGTTCGTTCTATTCAACATCAGATATTCCAAAACGGACAAAACCTACCCGGTCATTACGTTTGACAGCGAAACCGTAAACGTGCCGCTTCAGGCAACCGACGCGGATTTCCTCGTCGGCGTCCATGCATTCGACGAAAAGGACGGGGACATATCGGACAAGTTAATCGTCGAGTCCATATCGCGTTTTACCGAGCCCGGCGTTTCCATCGTCAAGTACTCCGTCTGTGACGGTGACAAGCATTCCGCCAGTGCAATCCGCAAGGTCATCTACGAGGGCTACTCAAGCCCCGAGTTCACTCTGCTCTCGTCCCTCATCTTTCCGATCGGACAGACGGTGAACATCCACTCCGTCCTCGGTGCGACGGACAAGATTGACGGCGATATCTCCGACAAGGTAATCGTCACGTCGGAGGAATACTCAACGGCTTCCAACGGTTTCTATTCGATTACCGCAAAGGTAACGAACAGTAAGGGCGACCTTATATCGCTCACTCTTCCCGTATACGTCGAGGAAAGAAGCCTCACGGCACCCGAAATCAAGCTCGGCGATTACATGATTTACTGCAGCAAGGGAGATAAGATAGACTGCAGGGCAAATATCAAATCGGCATTCACGGCTGACGGAGTCAGCGTAACGGACAGCGTTTCGATTGATACCAACCTCGACACGAACGTACCCGGAATGTACGAGGTGCATTACAGAGCAAGCGATTCGCTCGGAAGAGTCGGTCACGTTATGGCATTCGTTATCGTTAATGAATAAGGCGGACAATATGAAATCCAAAAAAAGTATTCAGTTTGATCTGTACAGTATAGTCGTCGACGTCCTGAGAAATCTCTGGACCGTCGTCCTCGCCGTACTCATAGGCGGTATGGCGGTATTCGTCTGGAACAGAAGTGTCTACATACCCCAGTATACGAGCACGGCGACCCTGCTCGTAAGTCTCAAAAACTCCGCAACGTATTCCTATATAAACCTCGCATCGTCCGCGGAGATTACCCAGATATTCACAAACGTATTCGAGCAGCCCACGATGAGAGAGTACGCCTGCAAGTATCTTGACGACGGAAGATTCGTCGGCTCGATTTCGTCGGATGCACTCGTTGACACCAACATATTCACCGTAAGCGTCACCACGGGCTCGCCGGAGATGTCGTACAAGGAGCTCTGCGCGGTGCTCAAGGCTTATCCCGAAATATCGGAAAGCGTGTTCGCAGACTGTATCATCGACGTCCTGCGTGACCCCAATATGCCCGCGTCCCCGTCGAACTCGGTTTCGAGGAAGAGTGCGTTACTCGTTGCGGGAATCTGCGGAGCCGTTGACCTTTTGCTGGTCATACTTCTCTCGTATATGCGCGACACGGTCAAAAACGAGACGATATTCAAAGAAGAAATCGACGCGAAGCTTTTCGGAACCGTATGTCACGAGAGAAAATCGAAAACGATTCGCGAGTATATAAAGAACTTCTTCCGTAAAAAATCCGAGGCTCCGCTCGTAGGAAACGCAAAAACGAGCTTTGCGTTTACCGAGGAATACCACAAGATCGCCTCGCGTATCGAATATCTCAACCGCAGCACCGGAGCCAAGGTGTTCCTCCTCACGAGCTGCGCCGAAAACGAGGGTAAATCGACCGCATCGGCTAACATCGCACTGACGCTTGCGCTCAGAAAGAAGCGTGTGCTTCTTCTCGATATGGACTTCAAGAAGCCTGCGGTTCACAAGATATTCTCGATACCCGATGAAGACAAGCCCGACTTCGCGCTCTACCTCTCCGGTGAAATCTCCGCCTCGGATTACAACTTTACCAAATATAAGAATACGAGCCTGTACCTCGGGCTGAGCCACAAGGCACACTTCAACTACGTCGACTGGATTCATTCCGAAAGAACCCTGCATACCATCGAGGCACTCCGTGACTCCGGAATGTACGACTTCATCATCATGGATACTCCGCCTCTTACCGTTGCGGCGGATATCACAGCCCTCTCGCAGATTGCGGACCACACTCTCCTCGTTGTTCGTACCGACTGCGTATACATCGGTGAGCTGAACGATATCATTCTGTCGCTGACGGATAACTCGAAGAACTTCCTCGGCTGTATTCTCAACGACGTTCACAAGGAATTCTCCGCGCTGACTCAGTTCGGTCTTAACGAATCCGGATATTACGGACGTCACAACGGATACTACGGCAGGTACGGCAAATACGGAAAGTACGGCTACTCCTCTTATCAGAACATCACCGACCTTTCCGATTCCTCGGATAAGGAATAAAAGAATCGAAAGGGGGTAAATCATGAACACGAATCACACACACGACGAACAGAACGCCGAAAGCTCCGAGCAGAAAACGTTTTCGCTTGACAGAATTCTCAAAAGCTTTCTGAGATTCTGGTGGGTATGCGTTCTCCTCGCTTTGATTCTGGCAGGTGTAGCTCTGTACAGAGATTACATAAATTATAAACCCGTCTATACTACGTCCGTTACGTTCACGGTACAGACGCAGACGGGTATTTCCGGGTACGACGTGGGACTCACCTCGTATTCATTTACGTATAACCGCTCTGCGGCAAAGCAGCTCTCCACTACGTTCCCGAACATAATACGAAGCCACATACTGCAGGATATCGTCTGCAACGATATGGGTATAACCTACTTCCCGTGTACGCTGTCGGCATCCTCGGTACCCGATACCAACCTGTTCACCATTACTGCAAAGGGCGCAAACCCCGACACCACGTACGAGGTGCTTCAGTCGGTTATCAAAAACTATCCCGCAGTTTCGGAGTACGTGCTCGGCAACACGCAGCTTAAGATACTTCATCAGCCCTCACGTCCGACTTCTCCCTCCAATACGTTCGTATACCGTACGACGATACTCAAGTACGCGCTTATCGGTTTTGCAATCGGTATGTTATGGGTAATATTCTACGCCTCCAGAAGAAACACCGTATGCACGAGAAGCGACGTACGCAAAAAGCTCAACCAGACCTGTATCGGTACGCTTCCCGAGGTTATATTCAAAAAACACAAGCAGCAGGTTGTCCGTTCCGTTTCCATTAACAACCCTCTTGTCGGAAACGGGTATATGGAGTCGTTCCGTGCGCTGCGAAACTCGATTGTAAACAAGCTTGAGGACAAGAAGATAATTCTGGTTACGAGTACGGCACCCGGCGAGGGTAAAACCTCGGTTTCGTCCAACCTTGCAACCTCGCTTGCGAAAATGCACAAGAACGTCCTTCTCATCGAGGGAGACCTGCGTAACCCGAGCGTGTGCGGTTTCTTCGGAATAACCGAGGAAACTCCCTGTCAGGTTTCGAGCGACAAGCTCAGGAGTTACCGCTATCCCGTAAGCGAAACGGATTCCCTTAACATACTGTGCTTCCCCGAGGGCGATGCCCTTATATGGGATATCCTGAAGCCGAAGTACCTTGAAAAGCTGTTCGGACTTCTCCGCGAAAAGTTCGATTACATAATCGTCGACACCTCGCCTATCGGTATCACCTCCGAGCCCTCCGTTTTCGCACAGTTCGTTGACTGCGCGCTCATGGTCATAAAGCAGGATACCGTAAGAACGTCGAGTATAATCGAGTCTCTCGATAACCTTCTCTCCTCCGACGTAGAGCTTCTCGGATGTATTCTCAACGGTACGTCCACCGGATACGGCAGCTACGGCTACGGACATTACGGAAGCTACGGACGTTACGGTT
>JAZUGD010000286.1:0-21020 GCA_045641025.1 Eubacteriales bacterium | reverse complement strand
AGACATCCTCTTCGGTAAGGGCTATCAGCACACGAACAAGAAGGACCTCAGCCAGCCCGGTCAGTTCGCATGCAACGAGAGAGTTACCGTAGTGGGCTCCAAGAAGGCACTTGAGAAGGTCAGCATCCTCGGACCGGAGCGTCCCGAATCTCAGGTAGAGCTTTCTCTCACCGACGCACGCAGCATCGGTGTTGACGCACCCGTTCGCGAGAGCGGCGACGTTAAGGGAAGCGGCGCATGCAAGCTTATCGGACCTGCAGGTGAGGTTGAGCTCGCAGAGGGCGTTATCGCCGCAAAGAGACACATCCACTTCGACCCCGAGTCCGCCGCAAAGTTCGGCGTAACCGATAAGGAAGTCGTAAGCGTAAAGATTGACTCAAACGGCCGTTCGCTCGTATTCGGCGACGTAGTCTGCAGAGTCAGCCCCAAGTATGCACTTGCAATGCACATCGACACCGACGAGTCCAACGCGGCTATGGCATCGGGCGAGTGCTTCGGCGAAATCGTAAAATAATAAATGGTTAAAGGCATAATATTCGACCTTGACGGAACCCTCGCGGACACGATGCCCGACCTTCTGACGGCAATGAACGCGATGCTCCGTCACTTCGGGTGGCGAGAGCGTACGAGGGAAGAGCTTCTCCGTTTCATAAACAGAGGAGTACGCCCGTTCGTGTCCTGCTCGATGCCCGAGGGCAGCTTCGTTACGGTGGACGACCCCATAGTCGACGAGGCGATAAAGGTCTACAACGACGAATACGCAAAATGCTATAACGACAAGACCGCTCCGTTCCCGGGAGTGGCAGAGCTGCTCTCGGAGCTTAAGAGCCGCGGAGTACGCCTCGGCGTGCTCTCGAACAAGCAGGACGAGTTCGTTAAGCTTATAATCGAAAAGCTCTTTCCGGGCATTTTCGATTCTGTAAACGGCCATCTTCTCTATCCCGAGAAGCCGTCTCCCGAGTCGTCGCTTGCGGCGGCACGCGAGATGGGCGTCGAGCCGTGTGACTGCGCGTTCGTCGGGGACTCCGACGTCGATATGAAAACCGGCGTGAACGCCGGAATGATACCGGTCGGAGTAACGTGGGGCTACCGCTCCGCAGAGGTGCTTACAGCCGCCGGCGCCCGTGCGGTTGCCGACGATACCGAAAGCCTGCTTCGCGTGCTCGGTGAAATTTGCTGAAACGCAAAAAAAGGCTATGCTTTTCGGTTGACAAATTGTAAGTATTGCTGTATAATCAATATGTTAAAGTTCGTAGTCTCAGCGCGAGACACGAAACAAATATTAACGGAGGAAACACCATGAAGAAAATTATTTCTCTTCTTCTCGCAGTTTCGATGATCGTTGCAGCAGGCGCGATCGCCGTTTCCGCAGAAGGCGCTTCGAACGTGACCGTTGATGCTAAGTACATGAGCACTCAGCCTACGTTCGACGGCGTTATCAATGCCGATGAGTGGGGCGAACCCACCTTCGAAGTTAAGGGCTCCGAGGCTGTTCAGCCCGGTGCACAGACTCCCGGTGAGCACAACACCCTCGCTTACTTCGACTATGAGCTCGATGCAGACGGCAACCCCATTGCAATCGATCCTCATATCAACCCGGACGAGGAAGGCAACTACACCAAGAACGATGAGTACAAGAACACCATCCTCAACACCAACTACAAGGTATGGCTTCGTTGGGATACCAAGTACTACTACATCGCAGTTGAAGTAGAAGACCCCGACGGTTACTACCTCGCTGACGGCCGTGCAAACATCTGGGACGGTGACTGCGTACAGTTCCGTGTTGACCCGATGGGCCCGAACTCCTACCTTGCATACAAGAATCCCTCTTACGACTACACCAAGGCTCCCTTCGATCCTGCAGCAGCAAGTGCAGTAGGTCATATGCCTTGGGCTTACCCCACCAAGACCTGTAACATCGGTCTCGGTCAGGTAACCAAGAAGAACGGTTCAGTTGACAAGCAGGCATACGACATGGCTGAGACCGGTAACATGACCGCTACTCAGCAGCTCAACGACCCCAAGAAGCTCGGTCCCGACAGCGGTAAGACCGGCGGCGTTGACATGGCGTCCCTCTTCGACATGAGCGTTACCAAGAATCCCGACGGCTCCAGCACAAACGTATACGAGTACGCTGTACCGTGGGCTTACCTCGACCAGTGGAATCTCGGTCAGGTCGCTGTCGGCTACGCTTGGGGTATGTCCCTCGTAGTTCTTCAGGGTAACGAACAGACCAAGAAGTACAATGCATATCTTACCTGGGGTTCCGGTATCTGCGGAGCACAGCAGGATAAGAGTGAGCTTTGGCCCACCATCGGCGGTTCCAACGCCGTAATCCTTTCCGACCTTGATATCAACGGCAATCAGGTTGCAGACCTTCCTCAGATTCAGGAAATCAGCCATGACGATGCTACCGAGAACGTTCTTGACGCTCGCGGAATCGACGCGGCTTACCTCGGCACCACCAATGACGTTACCGTTGATCCCGACGGCTTCACCACCGCTATCGACGTTGCTTACATTGCAGGTCATCCCACCGATGAGATGGCTACCAAGGTCGGCTTCGTAGTAGGTACCGGCTACGGTATGTTCGCAGGCTGGACCGGCAACGAGAAGCAGTTCGTAGTTGCAAAGAACGCATGGAACTCCGGTATTGACAGAAATACTCCCTTCGCAGCTTCCGACAAGGTATTTGACTGGGATGCTGAGAATGCACAGGAAGACGGCTCCGTCGTAGGTCAGTGGCACAGACTCATGCTCAAGTGCGTAGGCAACAACATTAAGATTTACTTCGACGGTGAACTCGTCCTCGATGACACCGACGACCGCAACAGAACCGTTCAGGTTGACGGCAGCCGTTCGCAGCTCATCCTTTACAACCAGGGTGACGTTGTATTTGATAACTGGGTACTCGCAAGTGCCGACTATGACGACACTACCGGTAAGGCAAGTGAAATCATCTTCAACTATAACTTCAACGGCGACGATGCCGGATACAACACCTCCGACGTTAAGCTTCAGGCCATCCAGATGAGCCACGAGGCTGTTCCGGGCGTATGCCACGCAGCTGACACCGCTGAAGAATACTGGGATGACGGATACGGATGCAACTTCAAGACCGTTAAGGATCCCGAAACCGGCAAGCTTGTTAACAAGTGCATCTACTGCGGCGCTATCGGCGAGCCTGCAGTTGTTTACGGCGACGTAAACATGGACGGCAAGATTAACGTAAGCGACGCGACCGCACTGCTCAAGTACCTTGCAAACTGGGGCAACTCAGTTGATCTCGCAGCCGCCGACTGCAACGGCGACGGCAAGATTAACGTCTCCGACGTTACCACGCTTCTCAAATACCTCGCTAACTGGGAAGGCGTAGTCCTCGGCCCTAAGGCATAACTTAAGTCTCAAGAGAGGCTGACCGAAAGGTCAGCCTCTTTTTTTGCCGATTTCATTGTTTACAATTCGTTCATAATATACGTTTCCTTTTGTGGTACAATATAACGTAAGGAAATACGGCATAAACCGTATCACACGTGACCGTTTTACGCGGCAATCCTGCCGCATATAGTATAATTAAAAAGTAAAGAAAGCTCCGTCCCCGTACGAAAAGGCATCCTCCGCCGCCCTCGGAGGTTTGCGTGTACGCGGTGGGAGTTTACGACTTTTGCTTTGTTTTATTAACGGAATCGTATTATTTGAAAGGAATTATTATGGCAAAAAAGAAGAAAAACAAACTCCCGCAGGGAAAACTCAAGGTAATGATGCTCGGCGGCCTCAGTGAAATCGGCAAAAACATGGCTGTGCTCGAATATGAGGACGATATTATAATCATCGACTGCGGACTCGGCTTCCCGGACGGGGATATGCTCGGCATAGACCTCGTTATTCCGGATATAAGCTATCTCGAAAAGAACGCCGACAAGGTCAGAGGTATCCTTCTGACACACGGACACGAGGACCATATAGGTGCGCTTCCGTACGTGCTGCGCAACCTGAACGTTCCGGTGTACGGCACCCGTCTTACCCTCGGAATTCTCGAAAACAAGCTTGAGGAGCATCATCTCCTCGACAAGGTCAGAATGAATACGGTCGCGGCGGGCGATACCGTCACTCTCGGCGTGTTCAGTGCGGAATTCATCCGCGTCAACCACTCGATAGCGGATGCGTGCGCAATCGCGGTGCGCACTCCCGTGGGCGTCGTGATGCACACCGGCGACTTCAAGCTTGACGTGTCGCCGATAGACGGCGGCATGATGGACGTTACCCGCATAGGCGAATACGGCAGAGAAGGCGTGCTCCTTCTAATGTGCGAGTCCACGAACGTAGAGCGTCCGGGCTTCACTCCGTCCGAGAGACGCGTTGGCGGTCAGTTCGACCAGATATTCATGTCCAATCCGGACAAGCGGGTAATTATCGCCACGTTCTCGTCCAACGTACACAGAGTACAGCAGATAATCAACAGCAGCGTCAAGTTCGGCAGAAAGGTCGCGATAACGGGACGCAGCATGCTCAACATCGTCGGAGCGGCGGTCGAGCTCGGATACATGAACGTTCCCGCCGGAGTCCTCATTGACATAAGCGAGATAGACCGTTATCCCGGCGAGATGATTACGATAGTCACCACGGGCTCACAGGGCGAGCCTATGTCGGCGCTTTACAGAATGGCATTCTCCGACCATAACATGGTCGAGCTTACGTCAAACGACCTCGTAGTGCTCTCCTCGCACGCGATACCGGGCAACGAGGTGCTCGTAGGCAAGATAATCAACGAAATGTACCGCCGCGGCATCAACGTATATCACGACACGGGCGAGGTCCACGTATCGGGACACGCCTGCCAGGAGGAAATCAAGCTTATGCACGCGCTGTGCAAGCCGAAGTTCGTCATGCCGATACACGGCGAGTACCGCCATCTTATGCAGCATAAAGAGCTTGCCGAGTATATGGGCACTCCGTCCGAAAACATCTTCGTATGCGAGATAGGTCAGGTTCTCGAGCTTGACGGCGAGACGTGCAAGCGCGCGGGCAACGTGCCCGCCGGACGCGTTCTCGTCGACGGCTACGGTGTCGGAGACGTCGGCAACATCGTCCTCCGTGACCGTAAGCATCTCTCTCAGGACGGGCTTATCGTAGTAGTCGCAACGGTCGATGCAAACGAGTGTGCGCTTCTGTCGGGACCCGATATAATCTCCCGCGGATTTGTTTACGTGCGCGAGTCGGAGGAGCTTATGGACGAGGTACGCGCCATAGCGCGTAACGTCCTCGACGAATCCCTCGCCGACGGAGTAGTGGAGTGGAACCAGCTCAAGACCAACGTCAAGGACGAGCTGTCAAAGTATCTCTACTCCAAAACGAAGCGTAAACCGATGATTCTGCCGGTTATAATGAACGTCTGATGCCCGAACATACAGTAATTCTGTTGTGCAAATAAACTTGTTCGGGCGTGCACCTGCACCTTCGCGGGCAAAAGCCCGCCCGCGATTTCGCGGTGCGAAAACGGCACAGTTGCCAAAGTGATAAATAATTCGGAGTAAAAAATGGTACGTCATATAATTCTGTGGAAGCTGAAGAGCGATATCCCCGCCGAAAGAGTTTCCGACGTTAAATCCAATATGAAAGAAATGCTCGAGTCGCTCGTCGGCAAAATCGACGGTCTTCTCTCAATGGAGATTCACGTATGCGGGCTTGACTCGTCCACCTGCGACGTAATGCTCGAGTCGTCGTTCGCCGACGAGGCGGCGCTTCTCGCGTACAGAACGCATCCGGCTCACGTGGCGGTCGCCGACGAATACGTACGCCCGTTCACCGAGACGAGAATGTGTCTCGATTTTGAAGTATGAGCAGAATAATAAACGGCAGAGCCGTTCCCGAGCTTCTCTCCCCGGCGGGCAACCCCGAAAAGCTTCGCGCCGCGATTCTTTACGGCGCAGACGCCGTGTATTTTGCGGGCAAGCGTTTCGGCATGAGAGCCGCCGCGGATAATTTCACGCCCGACGAGACCGTCGAGGCGGTGCAATACTGCCACGAGCACGGCGCGAAGGCGTACGTTACGCTTAACGTAATGCCGCGCACTCACGAGTATGCGGCGCTTGAAGAGTATATCGCTTTTCTCGCCTCTGCCGGAGTGGACGCGGTTATCGTGTCCGACATCGGCGTTATCGAAACGGTGAAGAGAATCGCCCCCGGTACCGCCATTCATCTGTCAACTCAGGCGAGTGCGGTGTCCGCGCAGGCGGTACGTGCGTGGAGTACCCTCGGTGTGTCGAGAGTCGTGCTTGCGCGCGAGCTTTCGCTTGAGGATATCCGCGAGATTCACGCCGCCGTACCCGACGTGGAGCTTGAATGCTTCATTCACGGCTCGATGTGCGTCGCATACAGCGGGCGCTGTCTTCTGTCGCAGTATTACGTAGGGCGCGACGCAAACCGCGGTATGTGCGCTCAGCCGTGCAGATGGGAATACGGAAGAGTCGGCTTTGCCGAGGTCAAGCGTCCCGGTCAGGTGCTGACCGCCGAGCAGTACGACGAGGGCACGTACGTGATGAGCTCAAAGGATATGTGCATGATAGAGCATATCCCCGAGCTTATGGAGTGCGGTGCCGTCTCCTTCAAGATAGAAGGAAGAATGAAGAGTGCATACTACACCGCCGCCGTCACCAACGCGTACAGAATGGCAATGGATAAATACGCCGACGACCCCGACGGCTACGAATACGACCCCGCGTACCTCCGCGAGCTTGAATGCGTAAGCCACAGAGAGTACGACACGGGCTTCTTCTTCGATAACCCCTCCGACGACCCGAAGCTTGCAGCGATGCCGGGCTATATTCGCGAGAAGGCGTATATCGCCACCGCACAGACCGATGCCGCCGCAGGTGAGAGGGCAACCTTCATTCAGCGCAACAAGGTCACCGTAGGCGAGAGGGCTGAGCTGCTCTCACCGGGCAAGATAGGCGTTGCGTTCACCGTAGGTCAGCTCTACGGAGCAGACGGTGAGGAGATAGAGTCCGCACCGCATCCGGGCATGGAGTTCTCGGTTGCGCTTCCGTTCCCCGTCAAGGCGGGAGACATATTAAGGGGGACGGTTTGAAAATAAAGTAAACCTCTGCCCGGGGTGAGCTGTTTCAAACCCCGTCTGCGTCTTTTGCCGCAAAACGCGGCGGCAAATTCAAAGAACCGACGCAGACGCAAAGAAAGGTGAGATTATTAGATTATGAACTTTCTTGAATACATAAAAGCCGTATTCTTAGGCATAGTGCAGGGAATTACCGAGTGGCTTCCCGTCAGCAGTACCGGACACATGATACTGTTCGACGAGTTCTTCAAGCTTAACGTAAGCCCCGAATTCTTTGAGCTTTTCCTCGTGGTAATACAGTTCGGCTCGATGCTCGCCGTGGTATGCCTCTATTTCAAGAGACTCTGGCCGTTCTTCCCGTCTTACACCAAGGAAAGACGCACCGAAACGCTTCTTCTGTGGGTAAAGATAATCATCGGCTGTGTTCCCGCGGGAATCGTCGGACTTCTGTTTGATGATTTCATCAACGACCATTTCTTCAACGCATGGGTCGTTGCGGGTGCGCTCATCGTTTACGGTATCGTGCTTATCGTGCTTGAAGCGTTCTTCAGAGGCAAGAGAAGCGGTGCCGGAAAAGCCGAGGATATATCCTTCCTCACCGCTTTCAAAATCGGTGCGTTTCAGATACTCGCGCTCATCCCCGGTACGTCGCGCTCCGGCTCGACGATAATCGGTGCGATGCTGACGGGCGTTGACCGTACCGCCGCCGCGGAGTTTTCGTTCTTCCTTTCCGTGCCCATTATGGCGGGTGCGAGCGGACTGAAGATACTCAAATACTTCATCGCCGACGATTACGTGCCGGTAACCTCAACCGAAATGTGGGTGCTGCTGATAGGCACCGTCACCGCGTTCGTCGTATCGCTTGCGGCTATTAAATTCCTCGTCGGATACGTCAGACGCCACAGCTACAGTGCGTTCGGCTGGTACCGCATAGCGCTCGGTGCGGCGGTTATCATCTGCTTCGCACTGGTTAAATAATTAGACAAACGCCTAACAGCATACAATAAAAGACAAACGCCTAACAAAATTTTACGGTGCTTCGGGTAAATCGCTCAAAGCACCGTAAAATATACCGCTTTCGGACTTATGCTTCTGCATAAACGGATGTGAGCGATTACCAAGGAGTACCAAATGGAGTTCTTCACCGTAAGCAAAACGAAGCGTCCCGTGCGCTCCTGCGAGGCTACGAGACAGTTCGCGTGGGACAGTCTCAATCACAAATACGGCATTGATACGTATAACACTCCCGCCGTCACGCTTGACGACGTCGAGGGCTTTGCTTCCCTTGACGGATACAAGCAGTACGACGCTGCCATACGCAGAATTGCAGAGAGAGCACCCATAAGAATATGCGAGGGCGAAAGACTTTCGGGTGCGGCGACTCTCGGGCTTGCCATCGACCATCAGGTGCCGGCAACGTTCGGAGGTAAGGTCGTATCGTACGGCATATCACACGTGACCGTCGATTTCGAGACGGTACTGAAGCACGGCATGAATGCCATAGGTGAAGAAATAGACGCAGCACTTCTCGTACATACAAGCAGCAGACGTAAGCTTCATACCGAAAGCTTCAAAAGCGCATACGAGAGCATGAAAATATGGCACGCCCGATACCTTGAAGCGCTTGCCGACAAGCCCGGGTATGAGGAAAACTATAACAATCTTCTTCGCGTGCCGTTCGGGCCCGCGGGCAATTTTTACGAGGCAGTGCAGAGCGTTTGGTTCTGCTTCGCTTTCCTTCGCTTGTGCGGAGTATGGACGGGCTTCGGACGGCTTGACTACCTTCTCGGTGATTATCTGAAACGCGACCTTGAGGACGGAACGGTAACGCTCGACGAGGCGAGAGAAATTCTCGCGCACTTCTTCATCAAGGGCTGTGAGTGGATAAAAGGAGGAGAATACTACGGCGGCGACGCACAGCATTACCAGAACATAGTGCTCGGCGGCACCGACGGCGACGGCAGCGACGTTACAAACGAGGTTTCGTACCTCGTGCTCGATATAATCGAAGAATTCGGTATCTCCGATTTTCCCACTACGGTAAGATTGAACAAAAACACCGACCACGAGTTTCTTCACCGTGCTTGCGAGGTCGTGCGCTTCGGCGGCGGCGTTATTGCGTTCTACAACGAAGAGCTTATAATGAAGGCGCTCGTCGGGTACGGATATCCCGAGGACGAGGTATGGCGCTTTGCGAACGACGGATGCTGGGAGGTGCAGATTCCCGGCAGGACAAACTTTTCATACAATGCGCTTGATACCCTGCAGATTCTACAGCACGTCACGCTCGACGACTATTCGGGCAAGGTAACCTTTGACACGTTTGAGGCACTGTATGAGAAATACCTTGCCGACCTTCGCGTAGGTATCGGAGACATGTGCCAAGCATACCTCAGGCAGATTGCCGACACGTCCGTGCCCGCTGACGAGCAGACGTGGAAATACAACATACCGTGCGGCGTGATATCAATCTTTGAGAGAAGCTGTATCGCCAAGGGAATGGCATACACCGAGGGCGGATGCGACTATGACGTGCGCTCACCTCATCTCGGCGGACTTCCCGATACGGTCAACTCACTTTACGCGATAAAAAAGCTTGTCTTCGACGAGAAAAAGGTTACTCTCGGCGAACTTTGCGATATTCTCGGAAACAACTGGGAGGGGGCCGAGCCGCTTCGCAGATATGCGTCATCGGCGTACGCGTACTACGGCAACGACAACGACGAGTGCGACGAGATAGCCGCAAAAATCGTAGAATATTCTGCCGGAGTGTGTGCGGAGTACGACGGGCTCTCCCCCATAAAATTCCCGCTCGGCATCAGCACCTTCGGCAGACAGCTCGGCTGGGCGCACGACAGACTCGCAAGCCCGAGCGGGCACAAGGCGGGCGACGTGCTCGCACCGAACTATTCTCCCACACCGGGAAGCGATGCCGCGGGAGCTACCGCAATAGTACGCTCGTACTGCAAAACCGACCTTACGAAAACCGTCTGCGGTGCCGCGCTTGACGTAAAGCTTCTCCCGTCGTCCGTTGAGGGCGACGACGGACTCTGCGCGCTTGAAGCACTGCTTCGCGGCTTCGTCACCTTAGGCGGCTTCTTCATTCAGCCCGACGTTGAGGACAGAGAGATACTGAAGGATGCAAAGGCGCATCCCGAAAACTACCCGACTCTGTCGGTGCGCGTTTCGGGCTGGAACGCCCGCTTCGTCACGCTTTCTCCCGACTGGCAGGATATGATTATCGATGCAAACAAATAACATATTAAAGGTAACCGAAATACAGCGCTTCTGTATGCACGACGGCGACGGGGTCCGCACGACCGTGTTTCTTGCGGGGTGCCCGCTGCATTGCGCGTGGTGCCATAACCCCGAAACGAAAAGCCCCGCGGCGGAGCTTATGTTCTACCCCGTCAAGTGCATCGGCTGCGGCGCTTGCGCTTCCGCCTGCGCTCACGGCGCACAGCGTTTTGACCCCGTGCGGGAGATTGACCGCACCGAATGCGTCTCCTGCGGGGAATGCGTATCCGCCTGCCCGACGGGCGCGCTTGCGATGAGCGCAAGAGAGATGACGGTTGCAGAAATAATTGCAGAGGTCAGAAAAGACGCCGCTTTCTTCGGCGACGGCGGCGGGCTTACCGTTTCGGGCGGCGAGCCTACGGCACAGCCCGGTGGGCTTCTCGCACTCCTTGCCGCCGCAAAAGCGGAGGGGATAAACACGTGCGTCGAGACGTGCGGAGCCTTCCCGCACACGCTTGCGGCGTGCCTTGCGCCGCTTGTCGATACGTTCCTTTTCGACGTAAAAGATACCGATGCGGAACGTCTCTTTGAAAACACGGGCGCGCGCCTCGACACCGTACTCGAAAATCTCCGTCTGCTTGATTCTCTCGGAGCCGGAACGGTGCTTCGCTGTATCCTCGTGCCCGGGGTCAACGTGAACGTCTCTCACTACGACGCGGTGTGCGGTATATTTGCCTCTCTCGCTCACGCACGGTACGTTGAGTTTTTGCCGTACCACCCGTACGGGAACTCGAAGGCGGAAGCGCTCGGCATGAGTACACCCGCAGCCTATCCCGTACCCGATAAAGACGCGGTAAGTGCCGCCGCGCGTTACGTAAAAGAAAAAGGCGTACCGGTGAAAATTTACGGTACGCTCGTATGAAAAAAGCCTCTTCCCGGCGGGAAGAGGCTTTTCTGTTTTATTCAAACCATCTTGTGTAGCTGTCGGAGAACTCTATGGGGTTCGCGACGTTTATGTCGAACGACTTGAAGTCCGCGTACTTGTTGTTATGACGAATAGGCATCGTTTCGGTGTCGGTAACGAATTCGTTCCACCGTGCAAGGTACGTTTCCTTTTCGGCATCCGTTCCGTTCACGAACTTTTCCCTGTAGGTCAGAGCGAGACAGGTGTAAAACGTGGAGAGCAGACGGTAGCGTATGCGGTATTCCTCAATATCACTCGAGGCGAGCGATATTGCCTTATCACGCAGAGCGTACAGCCACTCGGCGTTATCCATGAACCACTGCATGTTAACGCGCATTGACGGGTCGGACGCACCGAACGTACTCCAGCAGTCGTCGCTTGCGGCGTCATAAACCGACTCGGTTATTTCGTACATGATTTCCCACGCGTCACCGTAGAGAATACGGTAGTATTCGAGTACAAGCTCGTCGAATTCCTCCTCCGTCATCTCCGCGTTCCAGAACGCGCGGAATACGAGATACGGCAGAATACCGTCGTCGGGGAGACTGTAGTCGGGGCAGACGAATACGCCTATCGCACCGCAATCGTGGAAGAACTTTATGTCCTCGCGGACGTTCTTGTACGTAACCGAGGTGAGCGGTACGGCAGACCACGTGCCGGGATAATACCATACGGTAACCTTATCGCAGAGCTCGCACCAACGGCGGAACTCGGCGGCGTAGCCGTCGTTGCGGACGACCGCATCCGTACCCGTACATTCGGAGCCGTTATAGGGGTGTCTCATGCAGACGACCTTCTCGACGTCAACGTAGAAGCAATACGAAACCGAAACGTTGGGGCTCGGCTTCATCGTCTTCGGAGGCTTCGTCGCGTAGCCGTATGCGAACATTATGATGTTGACGTCGGGCGAGATATCCTCGGCGACCGCATCGGCAACGGCATTGGTGAAGTATACTACCGGTGCTACCTGCGCTTCCTCGCGTCTTACGAGAGCAGTGCACATCTTGCACGAACAGAAGTTCATCGCGTCGGGCTGGCTTATGTCAACGTCCATAAGCTCGCGGCCTATAACCTGACCCGCCGCCTGTCTGCTTCTTATGAGCGCTTCAACGAACTCAATGGCAGCCTCGACGTTATCGGGGTCGGTGAAGCAGGGAACGGAGGTCTGTCCGTCGCCTCTTGATTCTTCATAGCCGGGATAGTTCGGGAGTGCGGCGCCGAGCCCAATGCGGACCAACCCGTGGTGTCCCTCGTTCGGGATGCCGTAGCCGTTGTAGCGGCGTACGTTCTTGATGCTGTTCACGTCGTTGAGGTCGGCCTTCATCTTGAGGGTGTGCGCCTCCTGCGAGGTGCTCTCGGTGCCGGGGTCACCGACTCCGGAACGGAGCGCGAACGACGGTACCTCCGTCACGTCCGTACCCGCGGGTACGTCGACGTGGTCGGACTCGTAAAGGTAATCTATAACGGCGTCGTTATAACTCTTGTAAACCGGAGACTTCGCCTTAGCCGAATATACGGCAACCGTACTGTCGTAGTCGTAAAGGAAACGCCAGCCGACGAATTTTTCGAGGAATTCGTAAACGCCGTAAATCGTGCCTCTGTAAAGACCGCCCGTTATCGTGACGTTTCCGTCGGAGGCAACCTTTATGTTGAAGCCTTCGTTCCCGAGAGTTTCGTACAGCGGGTCGTCTGCGGTTATCTGCCTTATGCTTATCGTTTTCGCATCCGACAGATCACGGCATACCGCAGGATACGTGCCGCACGCCTTGCCGATATACTTCGACAGCTCGGACGCGGCAAATACCGTAAGTTCGTCGGCATCGGTCGGGATATATATTTCGTACTCCGAAATATCGTGTCCCGCCACGGTGAGACGTTTTACTCTGCAGCCCTCGCCGTAGACGTACTCGGCGTCTCCCGCCTTCGGGAAGTTGTTTACGAAATAACGTACGGCGCGGTCAAGCCCTCCGTCGTTTTTCGCAAGGATAACGGTTTCCGTACCCGAGCGCTTGATGCAGTATCCGTCGTCGTTTAAGGCGGTAAGGTCTACCCCGTATTCGGACGAGCCCTCACCCGCAACGACGGTTATTTTACCGAAAAGCTCGTCTCCCGCTCTCTCGCGGAGGAATGCCTCGGCTGAAGCGGACGAGGAGGTTATCGTGTACGTGTCCTCAGTGCCCGCCTTCGCGCACGATGCAAAAGCACCGAGCACGAAAAGCAGAGCAAGAGAGATTGAAATTATCTTTTTCATCATGCCATGACGACCGTAACGTCAACGGTCGCACCTGCGGGTGCAACGGGGAGCACACAACCGTCGATTGTCTTACCGTCAACGGTGAGCACGGGAACAGCACCGCCCTTGTTCTCAACGGTGATGTTGTAGGTTGCGCCTCTGTAGCGGCGGGTTACCGTGTAGCTCTCAAGCGACTTCGGGATAACCGGCACGACGGACAGACCGTCAAGCGTCGGGGTGATACCGAGGATTGCCTGAGAGATACTGAGGAACGTCCATGCGGCGGTACCGGTGAGCCAGCTGTTCTTGGCCTCGCCGAAGGTGGGCGCATCGCGTCCCGCTATCATCTGGCTGTAAACGTACGGCTCGGTGCGGTGAATCTCGCTGATGTCCTCGAGGTACGCGGGGCAAATCTTCTTGTAAAGGTCGAACGCGCGGTCACCGTGACCGAGAACTGCCTCGGCGCAGGTAATCCACGGGTTGTTGTGGCAGAATACGGCGGCATTCTCCTTGTATCCCGGAGGATAGGAGCTGATCTCGCCGAGGTTGAGTCTGTAGGTGGTGTATGCGGGCTGATGAAGCACGACGCCGTACTTGGTGTCGAGTCTTTCCTCAACGCTCTTCATGGCTTTCGCGGCTTCACCGGTCTCAACACCGATGCCCGCCATTACGCACATGCCCTGAGGCTCGATGAAAATCTGACCCTCGTCGCATACGTGACTGCCTATCGGAGCGGAGAAGGCATCGTACGCGCGGATGAACCACTCGCCGTCCCAGCCTGCGCCGAGAACGGTCTTTTCCATCTCGCGTACCGACTTCATCGCGTCGTCGGCCTCGTCGGCGAGTCCTACGTGACGGCAGATGTCGGCGTATGCCTTACCGTATTTAACGAACATGCCTGCGATGAATACGGACTCGGCAACGGGACCCTCGCTCGGACCCGTGGTCTGGAAGCTTTCACCGGGATGAGCGGAGAAGCAGTTGAGGTTGAGGCAGTCGTTCCAGTCGGCACGTCCGATAAGCGGAAGCTTGTGGGGACCGAGGTGGTCTCTTGTATAATTGAAGCTGCGGCGCAGATGCTCGAGAAGCGGAGCCGCAACGGACTCGTCGTTGTCAAACGGAGTCTGAACGTCGAGAATCGAGAAGTCGCCCGTCTCACGCAGGTACGCGTCGGTACCGGCGATAAGCCACAGCGGGTCGTCGTTGAAGCCGCTGCCGACTCCGAGGTTGCCTCTCTTGGTGAGCGGCTGATACTGATGGTATGCGGAGCCGTCGGCAAACTGAGTCGATGCGATGTCGATGATTCTCTCGCGGGCTCTCTCGGGAATCATGTGAACGAAGCCGAGAAGGTCCTGCGCACTGTCACGGAAGCCCATGCCGCGTCCCATGCCGCTCTCGTAGTAGCTTGCACTGCGGCTCATGTTGAACGTAACCATGCACTGGTACTGGTTCCATACGCTGACCATGCGGTTGAGCTTTTCGTCGGCGCTCTGCAGCTGCCAGCCGCCGAGCAGGTCGCTCCAGAAGGAGGCGAGCTTATCAAAAGCCGCGTCCGCAAGAGCGGAGGTGGCGTAGCGTGCAATCATTTCCTTTGCACGGGTCTTGTTGACAACGGAGGGAGCCTCCCACTTTTCCTCATCGGGATTCTCGATGTAGCCGAGGCCGAAGAGAACGTCGTACTCCTCACCGGGAGCGAGAGTAACGTCAAGCTCGTGTGCGCCGATGGGCTGCCAGCCGTGAGCCACGGAGTTCGTGCACTTGCCGGCGAGAACCGCCTCGGGTGCCTCGGCGCCGCTGTAATGACCGCAGAACTCGTCGCGGGAGGTGTCAAAGCCGTCGACCGGCTTGTCGCACCAGAAAATCGCGTAGTGGTCGCGTCTTTCTCTGTATTCGGTCTTGTGGTAAATCGTCGAGCCGTCGATTTCGACCTCGCCGATAGACCAGTTTCTCTGGAAGTTGGTCGAGTCGTCGTTTGCGTCCCACAGACAGAACTCGACGTAGCTGAACAGCTTCAGTGCCTTCGCGGCACCGCTGTTGTTCTTCAGCTTTGCGCGTATGATGAGGCAGTTGTCACCGCGCGGTACGAACATCGTCTGCGCGAGAGTCACGCCGTTCTTCGTACCGGTAATCGTGCTGTAACCGAGACCGTGACGGCACTCGTAGGAGTCGAGCGGAGTCTTGGTCGGCATCCAGCCGGGGTTCCACACGGTGTCTCCGTCGCGGACGTAGAGACGGAAGCCCTCCTGGTCAAGAGGATTGTTGTTGTAGCGGTAACGGGTCACACGGCGCAGTCTTGCGTCACGGTAGAATGCGTAGCCGCCCGTAGTGTTGGAGGCGAGAGCGAAGAAATCCTCGCTTCCGAGATAGTTAATCCACGGAAGGGGAGTCTTCGGAGTCGTGATAACGTACTCGCGTCTCGCGTCGTCAAAGTATCCGAATTTCATATATGTACCTTTCCTTTCAAAGTACTTATTTGTCACAAAAAGTATACCATATTATTGTAATATAATCAAGTACAAAACGCACCTTACGTGAAAGCAGTATTGACAAAACCGACGGAAGTGATATAATCATATGTAGATTTATTGACTTTCGGAGGATTGACATGAAATTTTGGGAAAATCAAAAGGTTATATCATCCTGCTATACCGAGTCAATGAAGCCCGTCTGCGCAAAGTACGGGCTGACTCAGATGGAATTTGATATAATCATGTTTCTTCACCACTATCCGGAGAGCGATACGGCTGCGGATATTGTAAAGCTGCGCCGCTTTACCAAATCTCACGTTTCCGCATCCGTCAAAACGCTGACGGAGAAGGGGCTCGTCACCACGCGCCACACCGATGGCAACAGGAAATTCATCAGAATTTCCCTGACCGACGCAGTCCGCAGAATAACTGAGGAGGGAGAGGAAGCGCAGAAGGATTTCGGTGCGGCAATGCTTAAGGGCTTCACGGCGGACGAGATTGTCGAATGCGTGAACATGTACGAGCGTCTGTGCAAAAACGCACGCGAAATTCTTGACAGATAAGGCAAACGCCGAAAACCGCAAACGCGTGCGGCACAAGACTTAACACCACATTGCAAAAGAAAAAGGCATCTGTTTTATACAGATGCCTTAAATCTTTGACGGATATTAATAATTTTCGGAGTTGAGCTCGAAATATGCCTGAGGATGAGCGCATACGGGGCAGATTTCGGGAGCGGCGGTGCCTACGATAATGTGACCGCAGTTACGGCATTCCCAAACCTTGACCTCACTCTTTGCGAATACCTGCTGTGCCTCAACGTTGTGAAGCAGAGCGCGGTAACGCTCCTCGTGATGCTTCTCGATGGCGGCAACACCGCGGAACTTTGCGGCGAGGTCGGCAAAGCCTTCCTCCTCGGCGGTCTTTGCAAAGCCCTCGTACATGTCGGTCCACTCGTAGTTTTCGCCGTCTGCGGCAGCCGCAAGGTTCTCGGCGGTGGAGCCGATGCCCTCAAGCTCCTTGAACCAGAGCTTTGCGTGCTCCTTCTCGTTGTCGGCGGTCTTGAGGAAGAGAGCGGCTATCTGCTCAAATCCTTCCTTCTTTGCCTTGGACGCGAAGTAGGTGTACTTGTTTCTTGCCTGGGACTCGCCTGCGAAAGCGGCCTCGAGGTTCTTCTCGGTCTGAGTACCGGCGTATCTGTTGGCGAGAAGCTCAAGCTTGTCGCCCTTAGCCTTGCACTTGGGGCATACGGGCTCTTCACCGTCTTTCACGGTGAAAACTTCACCGCAGATTTTGCATTTGTAAGTCTTCATGATAAAGTCTCCTTCGTATTTATTATTTACCTGCGCATTCCTCGCATATACCGATAATCATGAGACTCGGTACGGCGTCGGCAAAATGCGCGGCATTTTTGGCCTGTTTTACGGTTTTCTCGGGGATGGGTACGTCCCACAGATCGGTGACCCTGCCGCATGCCGTGCAAACGGCGTGAACGTGCGGCTCGGTACATCCGTCAAAGCGTTCGTGCCCGTCGACCGTACCGACCGACGTAACGTCTCCCGCCTCGCAAAGCTCCTTGAGATTGCGGTACACGGTCGCAAGACTGAGGTCGGGGTACGACGGCTTGAGCTCGTTATATATCCATTCCGCCGAGGGGTGTGCGTCGGTGCCGGCGAGGCATTCGATTATTGCCTGCCTTTTTCTGCTGAACCTTTGCATACAGCCTCCTTGATAATAAGAATAATTATCATTAACATTATAAGCGGAAATTTTACTTTTGTCAAGAATTTTTTTGAAAAAAGCGGCGGAAATTCCGCCGGGTGAACGTATAAACAATCGAAGGACCTTCAAAAACAAAGAAAGGAGCGGCTTATGGACAGAGGCGGTGAGATTTACCTCAGGTATCTGTCGGGCGACGACGGAGCGTTCGGTGAGCTTGTGCGTGAATACTACGACGGGCTCGTTTACTACGTAAATACGTACGTCGGTAACGTGACCGAGGCTGAGGACGTCGCCGAGGACGTGCTGTTCCGCCTTGCGGCAAAGCGCCCGCGCTACACGGGGAAAGCGTCGTTCAAAACGTGGCTGTATACCATAGCACGAAACGCCTCTCTCGACTGGCTGCGAAGCCGCGCGCGCCGCGAGACGCTCCCGCTTGACGATGCAGAGTCCGTGCCGTTCGATGCCGAAATCGACGGCCACGTTCTGCGTGAGGAAACACGGGACGCGGTACGCCGCGCCATGGGCAGGCTGAGCGCCGATTACCGTCAGGCGCTGTGGCTCACCTGGTACGAGGAGATGAGCGTGAGCGAGGTGGCGGACGTCATGAAGCGGTCCGTATCCTCGGCGGAGCATATTCTGCGCCGCGCGAAGGAGTCGCTAGGGCGCGAGCTTATGAAGGAGGGAATCGATTTATGAAAAATTATGACGAGGTTACAAGCAACGTAATGAAGCGCCGCGACGTGTACGAGTCAAAGAGAGCGCGTACCCGCGGAATCCTGCTCCGTGTGGGAGCACCCGTGCTGTGCGTGTGTCTGCTTGCGACGGGAGCCTTTATATATGTGTCAAACCGTCCGCAGACCGGAAACGAGGTCGTAATGAGCGGCCTCTCTTATACACCGACAGACTATGAGCCCGACCGGACCGACGCCGCGACCGTGGACGTGCTCATTCTGCCGCCCGACGAGACCGCAAAAACCGTGTCGGTTGACGTGAGCGATATATGCGACTTTATCGGCTGGCTCGTTTTGCCCGACGGCCGCTGCTTCTGGCAGACGGAGCTTTCGACGGAAGAATACCCGCGCGGGGAACGCCTCGGACGGGCGACGGACTTCGACGGTGCGTACTCACGGTATTTAACGGAGATGAACGGAATTGACGGCGACGTTTATTCTGTTCCGGGGAATGACGGTCTCGTGAGACTCGAGCTCGAAAACGGGGCGGTTCTGATTCTTAAGTATATTCCCGACAGCTATCCCGAGGACCTTGACACGGACGAAAATGCGCTTTATTGAGCAAAGGAGGTGCGAAATTCGCACCTCCTTGAATTTTTATTTATTATTTTGCCGAATCCTCTTGACATTTGCATAAATATGTGGTTTAATACTGGAAAAGTTAATATGCTATACGACGTTCACAGAAGATGCTTATGCAGCCGAAGGAGTAGCGCTCTCAGGCGTTCCGCGAGGAACGGGACTGTGGACCGATAGGGCTTTGGAGAATCCCGCATGTCGGGTGCCGAAGGTGCAAGGGCGGCGTAAGCCGCGCGAATCTCTCAGGCAAAAGGACAAAGTTACGTGCCCCGTAAGGGGGAATCCTTTATTTTTCAAAGGTGCCTTGTATACACGGCATCTTTTCTTTTATTTTATCCTCAAGGAGTTCACTATGGAAGCATTTTTTAACGCCATAGCAACCGTAAACGGAGTCATCAACGACTTCGTATGGGTCAAGTTCGGTCTCGTTATTCTTATCGGTACCGGCATTATAATGACCTGCTGCACGCGCTTCTTCCAGCTTTCTCATCTGAAGCACTGGTGGAAGAACACGATAGGCAGCATGTTCTCGAAAAAGGTCATCGGCCATTCGAGTGACAAAAAGAACATCTCTCCCTTCCAGGCGCTCTGTACCGCCCTCGCAGCGACTATCGGTACCGGTAACATCGCCGGTGTCGCGGCAGCAATCTGCGTGGGCGGTGCCGGAGCCGTATTCTGGATGTGGATTGCCGCATTCTTCGGAATGATGACGAACTACTCCGAGAACGTGCTCGGTATGTACTTCCGCCGCAAGAACAAGGACGGCGAGTGGTCCGGCGGCGCAATGTACTATCTGCTCCACGGCGGACTTATCTACGGTTATAACGACGGTGTCGGCGAAAAGATTCAACTGAAGAAGGTCGGTAAGATTCTCGCGGCTCTGTTCAGCGTATTCGCAATCCTCGCATCGTTCGGTATCGGCAACATGGGTCAGGTCAACAAAATCGTTGCCAACGTCGAAGGCGCGTTCACGATTGAATCGCTTTCAAACATCAAGCTGTTCGGCGACGTATCGCTTTACGCTCTCATCATCGGTCTCGTGCTTACCGTGCTCACCGCTCTTATCGTCCTCGGCGGACTTAAGAGAATCGCGTCCTTCGCGGAGAAGGTCGTGCCCTTCATGGTAATTCTGTTCGTAGCGGGCAGCCTTGTAATAATCGGCGTCAACTACGCAAACATTCTTCCCGCACTCAAGGCAATCATCGTCAACGCGTTCAGCCCCATCGCGGCTGTCGGCGGCGGACTCGGCGTGCTTGTAAGCAAGGTAGTAACCCAGGGCTTCAAGAGAGGCGTGTTCTCGAACGAAGCAGGTCTCGGTTCATCCGTCATGGTACACTCGAACTCCTCCGAGGTTGAGCCCGTAAGACAGGGTATGTGGGGTATCTTCGAGGTATTCGCTGACACTATGGTAGTCTGCACCATGACCGCACTCGTAGTGCTCACCTCCGGCGTTTACAACATTTCCACCGGTGCGCTCACCGAGGGCGTGACCGACGCAACCCTCGTTGCCTCCGCGTTCAACAACGTATTCCCGTGGTACGGCATCGGCGAAAAGTTCATCGCCGTTGCAATGTTCCTCTTCGCATTCACCACCGTTCTCGGTTGGTCTCATTACGGCTCCAAGGCGGTTGAGTATCTCTCCGGCGACAAGGGAGTGAAGATTTACAAGGTAATCTTCGTTCTCATGATAGTTTCCGGCGCGCTCATGACCTCCTCCCTCGCATGGGACATCTCCGATACCTTCAACGGACTCATGATGATTCCGAACCTTATCGGTGTGCTCGCACTCAGCCCGCTCGTTATCAAGATAACGAAGAACTATATTCAGCGTAAGATAAAGGGCGAGGACGTAGCACCGCTCCTCTCCTACGACCCCGAGATTCAGGCAGCTCACGAGGCTTCCCTGAAGGAAGACAAATAAGCGTATCCCCAACCTCACATAAATCTCCTATAAGGCAAAGCGCCGTGGGATTTCTCCGACGGCGCTTTGCTGTTTTGGGATGAGCGTAAT
>JAZUGD010000285.1:0-10046 GCA_045641025.1 Eubacteriales bacterium | reverse complement strand
ATGAAGAACTCTATCTGATACCGTTTCCCGGTTTCGGGAAGAGTCGTGAGTCCGTATGCCTTGCCGAGCCTTGTGGCTACGGCTTTTTTTACGATTTTCTGACAGTCGGGCACGGAGAAAAGCGTGCTCTTTATTGCGTGTCCCTTGACGGGAAATTCACCCGTCTTCGGGATATAGTCCTCCCACGGTGCGGCGGCGGTACCGTCGAACAGCTCGGTAAACGTTTTCGCCCCGAATATCGCCACGGATACGTACAGTCTTTCCGCAAAGCGGAGACTTACCGCGGCGCGGGCAAGTGCGGCGTCGTCACCCTCGAAGGTAATTCTGCCGTCCATCGTTTCGACTCTCCTGCAGCCGAGCGCGTCTATTTCCTCACCGAGAAGCCCTTCAAGCCCGAAAAGGCAGGTTGCCGTATAAAGACTCATCTCTTCCCTTTTGCCTCCTTCGGTTTGTCGTCCTCTTCCGCTTCGGGCAGAGGCAGCGTGAACGTGAAGCGGCACCATTCGCCGTATTCGCTCTCCGCCTTTATCGTCTGTCCGTGTGCTTCGATTATCGTTCGTACGATATAAAGCCCGAGTCCTACGCCGCTCTTGTCAAGCCCGCGGCTCTTGTCGGACTTATAGAATCTGTCGAATATATAATGAAGCTCGTCTTCCTTTATACCGACGCCCTCGTTGTATATCTCCACAACGGCAGCGTCGTCGCGGCGGCGTATCGTGATGCCGTACCGCCCGCCCTCACGCGAGAATTTTATACCGTTCTCGCAGAGGTTGTAGATTACCTGATGAATGGAGTCCACGTCGGCGCAGACGGGAATATTGTCCTCGTCCGCCTCGAAATAAACGTCGAGCTTCTTCTCGTCGAGTCTCTGCTCGAAGGAGATGAGCACCTGACGCGAAATTTCGCATATATCGAACGTTGTTTTGTTGAACTTCTTCTCTCCCGCCTGCATACGGGAAATATCGAGCATCGTCGTCACGAGACGGCTGAGACGCTTTACCTCGTCGGAGATTACGCCGAGGTAGTATTCGGTCTTCTCGGGCGGTATCGCGCCGTCGATGATGCTGTCGATAAAGCCGACAATCGTGGTCATGGGCGTACGCAGCTCGTGAGAAATATTCGCAAAGAACGAGCGGCGCATATCCTCAAGCTCCTCAAGCGAATCTGCCATTGAGTTGAACGAGCGCGAAAGCTCCGCAACCTCGTCGTTGCCCGTAACCTTTATACGGAAATCAAAATGTCCGTCGGCGTATTCAGCCGCCGCCTTGCCCATCTCGCGCAGCGGAGCGACGAGACGCTCGCTGACGAAATACGTGGCGACGAGCGCCGCAAGAGCTATCCACAGTCCCGCTACGGCAACCGCCTTTATCATTGCGCTGTACAGCGGTCCGACGCCGTTGTCGGGAGTACATACGAATACCGCGCCGAAGACGGCGTTTCTCGAACGTATCGTCTCCGCGGTGATAATAACCTCCTCATTGAAGAAGCCGTCCGCGTCGCCCGTAAACGAGACGCTGCCGTTTACGACGACCGTATTCATTACCGACTTGGGAAGGACGTACGTGCCGTCCGAGCTGTACGGCGTGAGCGTTTCGAGGTTTACTCCTCCCGCCGCACCCGATACCATGACCTCGCCGTCGGCGGACGTGATAAGCACGAGGCTGTTGCCGACGTTGCCGGAGAGAAGGCGGATGACGGGACGGAATTTATCCTCGCCGTCGTACAGGTAATCGCGGAAATGGTCGTAATCCGACGAGAGATAGTCGGACGCAAAATAATCACAAAGAGAAGAGCAGGCATAGTTTAGTGAACTTATACGCTGCTCTGTTCCGTAAGTATTGATGAGAGACGCCATTATCGTGCCGAGAAGCACTATGCATAATACGATTATGCACATAAATACGCTTATATATCTGACAAAAACGCTCTTAATCAATTTCGTTATACCGTTTTATTCCAAAATTTTATTCCAAAACTTCGAATTTGTAGCCTACGCCCCAGACGGTCTTAAGAAGCCATTTGTCGGATACGCCCTCGAGCTTTTCTCTGAGACGCTTGACGTGAACGTCAACCGTACGGGAGTCACCGAGATATTCAAAGCCCCAGACCTTATCGAGAAGCTGGTCGCGGGTGAACACCTTATTGCTGTGAGACGCGAGGAAATAAAGAAGCTGAAGCTCCTTCGGGGGAATCTCAACGGGCTTGCCCTTAATCATAAGCTCGTACTTCTGAAGATTTATCTCGATATTTTCGTATCTTACGACGTCTTCCTCCCCGCTCTCCTCGTGAGCGCTCGCACGGCGGAGCACCGCCTTGATTCTCGCAGAGAGCTCCTTGAGGTCAAACGGCTTTACGACGTAGTCGTCGGCACCGAATTCGAGGCCGAGAATCTTATCAAGCACGTCGCCCTTCGCGGTGAGCATGATAATCGGCTTTGAGGATATCTCGCGTATCTCGCGGCAGACCTGATTGCCGTCCTTGAGCGGAAGCATGATATCAAGCAGAACTATATCGGGGTTGTAAGCTTTAAACGCATTTATGCCCTCAACGCCGTCTCCGGCGGTTTTTACTTCATACCCCTCTTTGGTGAAATAGAGGTCAAGCAGGTCGCAGATGTTGGCGTCATCGTCAACAACAAGAATTTTCGTAGCCATTTTTGCCTCCTGAAAATATTCGTTAATACCTGTTCAAATCTTTATTTACAATATTGTAACATAAAATTCGCAGTTTGTAAACACGCATAATCAAAATAATGCCCGCAAGAGCGGCACATCGCTTTTCGGGACAAATATGATACCACGGAAATGTGACGGAGAGGTGTCAGTTTGCGGTGCACGGATTGAATTTCCGCAAAAAACCGAAATATCCCGAAAATAAAGGAAAAGCGGGAACAATTTAACAATTTGTTAACTATTATTATCGGTAAATTCCTTGACCCGACGGCTGTTTTTTCGTATAATAAAAAGGATGAAAAAAGAACGGTCGCCGGACACGCGTGATTCGGTCAAATCACGGCGGCGGCAGTAAAAGAAAGGAACATAATTATGAAAAGCAAAGGCCCCTCGCTCGGATATGAAATAAGAACTCTCTCGAACCTTATCGGAAGAGTCATCGATTACAAAACCGATGATATCATCGACGACTGCACGATGTCCGGTACCTGCGGCTGGATTATCGGCTACCTCTGCCGCAACCCCGGTGCAGACGTTTATCAGCGTGATATAGAAGAAAAATTCGCGGTACGCCGCTCCACCGTTTCGAGAGTCGTTTCCCTTATGGAAAGCAAGGGACTCCTCGAGCGCTCCTCCGTCAGCCACGACGCACGTCTCAAGAAGCTGACGCTCACTCCCAAGGCGGAAGCAATCTACGAAACCGCAAAAACCGAAATCGACAAAATCGACCGCGAGATGACCGAAGGTCTTACCCGCGAGGAGATCGATATGTACATTAAGCTTACCAGAAAAATCAAAGAAAACCTCGGCTGCAAGGACATGAAGGTCGACTGACCCGCCTCGCATCCGTCTCATAGAAAGGAATAATCGCAGATAATGATTAAGAAGTTACTCAGCTGTGTGCGCGAGTACAAGCTGCACTCCATTCTCGCCCCGCTCTTCGTGACCGGTGAGGTTATAATGGAGGTGCTCATACCGTACCTTACCGCCTCGCTCATCGACGACGGTATCAATGCGGGAAACATGAAGCATATCGTAACTCTCGGAATTTCACTTCTCATATCTGCCTGCATTTCACTTGCATTCGGCGCTCTTTCGGGAAGGAGCGCCGCTATTGCATCTGCGGGCTTTGCGAAGAACCTCCGTCACGATATGTTTCACAGAGTGCAGGAATACTCGTTCTCAAACATCGACAAATTCTCGTCTTCAAGTATAGTCACCCGTCTTACGACCGACGTAAACAACGTTCAGAACTCGTACATGATGATTATACGTACCGCGGTGAGAAGCCCCGTAATGCTTATCTTCTCGATATTCATGGCATTCCGCATCAACTCGTCTCTCGCCTTCGTTTTCGTAGGATGCGTGCCCGTGCTTCTTATCGGTCAGTACATACTGATGAGCGGTGCTCATCCGATATTCCGCAAGGTATTCAAGACGTACGATAAGCTCAACAACGTCGTGCAGGAAAACCTGCGCGGTATCCGCGTTGTAAAATCCTACGTCCGTGAGGAACACGAGACCGAAAAGTTCGAGGGTATCTCGAACACGATTTTCACGCTTTTCACCAAGGTTGAGAAGCGCATGGCATGGAACTCGCCGCTTATGCAGGTGTGCATCTACACGAGCATGCTTCTCATCAGCGGACTCGGTGCGCGCCTCATCGTAGCCTCCGGCAACGATGCCGCCGTCGGCATGACCACCGGTGATCTCACCGCCCTGCTCAGCTACGTAATGCAGATTCTCATGAGCCTCATGATGCTCGCGATGATTTTCGTCATGATAGTCATCTCCCGCACATCCGCGGAACGTATCGTTGAGATACTGACTGAGGAGAGCGACATGAAGGAACCCGACGACCCCGTAACCGAGGTACCCGACGGCTCCGTTGATTTCAGAGACGTATCGTTCAGCTACGGCGGCGACAGAAACCGTCTCGTGCTCTCGGACGTGAATCTCACCGTTAAGTCGGGTGAGACCCTCGGTATCATCGGCGGTACCGGCTCCGCGAAATCGACTCTTATTTCACTTATCCCGCGTCTGTACGACGTGACGGAGGGCTCGCTACTCGTCGGCGGAAACAACGTGATGGATTATAAGCTCGAAGCTCTGCGTGACGCGGTTTCCGTTGTGCTTCAGAAGAACGTGCTCTTCTCCGGCACGATAAAGGATAACCTGCGCTGGGGTAATCCCGACGCGACGGACGAAGACCTTGTGCGCGTGTGCAAGCTCGCGTGCGCGGACGAGTTCATCAGTCAGTTCCCCGACGGGTACGACACGTACATCGAGCAGGGAGGCACGAACGTATCGGGCGGTCAGAAGCAGCGTCTGTGCATTGCACGTGCGCTTCTCAAGCACCCGAAGATACTGATTCTCGACGACTCGACGAGTGCGGTCGACACTCACACCGACGCGCTCATACAGAAGGCGTTCGCCGAGGAAATTCCCGACACGACGAAGTTCATCATAGCACAGCGCATATCGTCGGTTGAACACGCCGACCGTATCGTAGTGCTTGACAACGGCAGAATCAACGGCGTGGGCACGCATGACGAACTGCTTGCCTCCAACGCCATCTACCGTGAGGTTTACGAATCCCAGGTGAAGGGAGGCGAAGACGATGAATAACGGAAAATCCGAAAACGTACGTGAAGTCAGAGGTCCCCGCGGAGGCGGTCCCCGAGGGAACGGCTTTGCGGCGCTGAAGAATCAGCGTCCCGACGGTAAAACGGTAAAGCGTCTGCTGAAATATCTGCTCAAGTACAAGTGGAAGCTCGGAATCGTGCTCGTCTGCATAGCGGTAAGCTCGCTTACCGGCATCGTCGCCTCGCTCTTCCTCAAGACGCTGATTGACGACTGCATCATGCCGCTCGTTGCCGACAAGCTTGCCGGAATCGAGCCGGTATTCGACGGGCTTTACACGCTCATAATCATGATGGCGGGAATTTACGTTGCCGGCATCATATCGAACCTGTTCCACAACCGCCTTATGGTTGACGTATCGCAGGGAGTGCTCCGCGACATCCGCGACGAAATGTTCGCGCACATGCAGAAGCTTCCGATAAAGTATTTCGATACGCACACCTACGGCGATACGATGAGCCGCTACACCAACGATACCGATACGCTCCGTCAGATGATCTCGCAGAGCGTACCGCAGATTATCTCCTCGATAATCACCGTTATCGGCGTGTTCATCGCGATGGTAACGACGAACATATGGCTGACCATTCTCGTAGTCGTATTCGTATTCGGCGTTATGATGATCACCGGCAAGATAGCGTCCAAGAGCGGTACGTACTTCGTTGAACAGCAGAAGTGCATCGGCTCGATGAACGGCTTCATTGAGGAAATGATTTCGGGTCAGAAGGTCATCAAGGTCTTCAACCACGAGCCCGAAACCAAGGAGGAGTTCGACCGCCGCAACGAAGAGCTTTGCGAGGCGGCAACGAACGCTCACACCTTCGCCAACATCCTCATGCCGATAATGGGCAACCTCAACCACGTACTGTACGTGCTTATCTCCGTCATCGGAGGTGCGCTTGCGATAAGCGGCTTCGGCGGAATCACGCTCGGTATTATCGTTTCGTTCCTGCAGCTCTCGAAATCCTTTGCGATGCCGCTCAACCAGATGTCGCAGCAGCTCAACAGCATCATCATGGCGCTTGCGGGCGCGAAGCGTATCTTCGACCTCATGGATGAGCCCGAGGAGGTTGACGACGGTTACGTAACTCTCGTTAACGCCGAGGAAGACGAAAACGGCGAACTTCACGAGGTCGGACACCGCACCGGCACGTGGGCGTGGAAGCATCCCCACGAGGACGGCACGACGACCTACACGAAGCTTTGCGGTGAGGTCCGTTTCTTCGACGTGGACTTCGGCTACACCGAGGAAAAGACGGTGCTTCACGACATCACGCTGTACGCAGAGCCCGGTCAGAAGGTCGCGTTCGTCGGCGCTACGGGCGCGGGCAAGACGACCATTACGAACCTGATAAACCGCTTCTACGACATTGCGGACGGTAAGATCCGCTACGACGGAATCAACATCAACAAGATAAAGAAGAACGACCTGCGCCGCTCGCTCGGCATCGTGCTTCAGGACGTAAACCTGTTCACGGGCACGGTCATGGATAACATCCGTTACGGCAAACTTGACGCGACGGACGAGGAATGCATCGCCGCCGCGAAGCTCGCGGGTGCGGACTGGTTCATTTCCATGATGCCCGAGGGCTACAACACGATGATTGACGGAAGCGGCTCCGACCTCTCGCAGGGTCAGAGACAGCTCATCTCGATTGCACGTGCCGCAGTTGCCGACCCGCCCGTCATGATTCTCGACGAGGCTACGTCCTCGATAGACACACGTACCGAGGCGATAGTTCAGGCAGGTATGGACCGTCTTATGGCGGGACGTACGGTATTCGTCATCGCGCACCGTCTCTCGACCGTACGCAACTCCGACGTTATCATGGTGCTTGACCACGGTCATATAATCGAGCGCGGCAACCACGAAAAGCTTATTGCCGAGCGCGGTCAGTATTACCGACTCTACACCGGCGCGTTCGAGCTTGAATAAAACACAAAACCGTTCGGGAACACCCGAACGGTTTTTTCCTTAACTCTGCACTCTGCACTCTAAACTGAAAAACGCTCCTTTCGGAGCGTTTTTTCTTATTACAGACTAATATCTATTCCCTTCTTCTCGTTGTTGGCATCGCAGAGCCATACGTCGGTGGAGATATCGGTCTTGCCCTCCTCCATGAGGATGACGTGAATCTTTATGTCCTTACCGACCATGCTCTCGTCAACGGGGAGATAGTAGGTGTAGTTCTTGTATGCCTGAGTTGCGCGGACTGCCCAGCACTCCCATACGTTCGACACGTACGACGGTGCGCGGCGCGGGAAGCTGTACAGCTTGCCGTCTATTTCCGCTATTGCGTATGCTCCTTCTCTGCCGTGCTCACCGTTGAGCGCAACGGAGAGGTACGAGCCTTCCTTCCGGTCGTCGGCGCTGACGTTTACGGTAACGGTCTGTGCGGCGCATACGGGGCTGCGGTCACGGTACGACGGGAGCAGGTTATTAACGTGAGGATTCTCGAGCGTGAGCTCCTTACCGTCCTTGAGAAGCGCGATTTTATAAACTCTGTCCATCGGCTTCGGCAGACGGAAGTATCTCATCTTGCCGGTGGTGCCGTAGTATACGCGGCGGCGGGTGCCGGCACGCTCTACGATATTATGTACGCTGTGGATGAGTACCTCTACGGTCTCGTGTCTTACTATGTCGAGGTGGTCGATGGTGACGTCGTTCCAGTTCACAAGGTCGCACGAAACGTCGCCCTTTGCGGGGATAACCTGACGCAGTATAGTGTCGGATATGGGCTCGTCAACGTCAAAATACTCTATCATGACCTCGTCGGCATCGTAAACCTTGCCGAAGTCGACTCTCATGCAGCCGCCGTCGGTACGGAAGCCTCTGCCGTCCTCGAAGAAGACGCGGGAGATACCGTCGAAGAAGGTGTCATCCTTGCCGTCGAAGGCGAAGCGGCTCTCGCATCCGCGGAGCTTGTAGGTCTTCTGGCCGAAGAATGCGTCACGCGCAGCCTTGACCTCGGGAATGGCGGTCTCACCCGAGCGGGCAAGCTCTCTCGATTCGAGAGAATCCTGATTCATTGCGAAGTTTGCGGTCTCGAAGAGCTCCTCCGCGTTTTCGGGAACCTCGCAGGGCTCGGCGTGTCCGAGAAACTTCGGGTCGAATATCGTGTTGTCGAACTTCTCTGCTCCCGCAAGTGCGGCGGGAACCGCGCTGCCGTCGGTCGTGCCGACCTTATCGAATACGCGGAGAACGCGTACGTCGTCGACCTTGCCGTCGGTTTCGTGAAGCACCTGATACTCGCATCCTGTGAGCATCGGACGTGCCGACGAAAGGTCCGAAACCTCAATAAGGCAGGAACGGAATGCGGGAATATCGACGACTGCTCTGTCGCCGTATTCGTATATACCGATAACTCTCTCGTAAGGATGGTGAGTTGCAACGAGCACCTTTTCACAGCGGGAGAGTCCGATTTCTTCGTTGAGGTTGAGGGTTACGGTGTCTCTCTTCCACGTCGGGTTACCAGTCACGATGAAGCGGGTCTTGCCGTCGCCTCTCGCAACGGCGTTCGGGCCGTACGATTCGGGCAGGAGCATACCGTTCACGAGAATGTCGCGGTACGTGCGGTGGAGATTATAGATACGTGCGAGGTGTGCCTGCTCGTCGTCGCGGATGAGCCACGGGTTACCGTAAATCTCGGGCGCGAGGATGAGACAGCGTCCGAACGACTGATAGATGAGGTCGTCCTCGAAGTAGTCTACGCACGAGGAGATGCATACGCCGTGGTCCTCGCTGAGTCTCTGCAGTCCCGGTACGTTGCCGCGGAAGAAGCAGAATGCTCTGTTGTGAGGCGCGGTGATTTCGTTGGAGATGAATACGTCAACGTACGTCTCCTGACCGTTCCAGAGGAACGTGGTGGCGTAGGGCATTCCTATGCCGAGCTCAAGGCGGTGGTTGAGGAGCACGAGGTCGGGAGAATACTTGCGGCATTCCTTCATCATTGCGACGAAGTTCTCCTGCTTGTCTTCACGGAGAAGACCGCACACGCCGTCAATCTTGAACTGTGCGAAATGGAAATCGCGGCAGAGCGATACCATAAGCTCGTGACGCGCCTTTGCGGATTCCTCGGTATCACCGAAGCCGTCGGGTCCGCACCATACGCCGAGACGGCAGCCGATTTTTGCGGCGGCTTCCGCGATGGGGCCGTAACCGTTCGGGTACTGCGCCTTCGTCTTTGCGGCGCCCGCGCCCTCGTACGTGCCGCCCGCACCGTCAAGGTTGCCGGCGTCCCACGCGTAAATTTCAAGCACCATGCCATACTTGTCGCGCAGGTATCTGAAGTAGTCGAGGTTGGCGAGAGTCTGCGACTCGGTCGAGCCCTCGTTCGTGCTGTTTATCCATGAGAAATACTGGGGATGCGACGGGGTCGTCTCATCGGCACCCGCCGTAAGCTTAGTTTTCTTTACGATTTCTTCCATTTGAAAATCCGTACCTTTCTTCCGTGTTCGGGATTATATTAATTTTACCATAAAAGCCGCGCCGTTTCAATCGTTTTGCGGTATTTTGAAAAAATATAAATATTCATTGCTTATGCTCCTTTTTCTTGACAAAATACGGAAAATATCATATAATAAAGGTTAATCATCATGCGAATAAATATTCACGGAGGGTATCATGAGAATCGAAACGAAATGCGTTCAGGGCGGCTATACTCCGAAAAACGGTGAGCCGAGACAGATACCGATTATACAGAGCACCACGTTCAAATACGACACGAGCGA
>JAZUGD010000284.1:0-3062 GCA_045641025.1 Eubacteriales bacterium | reverse complement strand
ATGCGAACTCGGTATGAGCAACGGCGAGAATCACCGCATCCATATTTTTGATTTCGCTCATGGGAACGAATTCTACGCCGTAGAGACGCCTTGCCTCGTCCGCATCGGCGGTCGGGTCGGTTATCATCGGCTCAATGCCGTACTCACGAATCTCTTTTACTATATCGAACACCTTGCTGTTACGGGTGTCGGGGCAGTTCTCCTTGAAGGTGAAGCCGAGGATTGCAACGCGTGCGCCCTTGACTGCCTTGCCGCTCTTTATGAGGTTCTTTACGCAGTTTTCGGCGACGTATTTGCCCATATCGTCGTTGATGCGTCTGCCGGCAAGGATTACCTGGCTGTGGTATCCGAGCATCTCCGCCTTGTAGGTGAGATAATACGGGTCAACGCCGATGCAGTGTCCGCCTACGAGTCCCGGACGGAAATTGAGGAAGTTCCACTTTGTGCCTGCAGCCTCGAGGACGGATTTGGTGTCAACGCCCATCTTGTTGAAGATGATGGACAGCTCGTTCATGAACGCGATGTTAATATCTCTCTGGCTGTTCTCGATAACCTTGGCAGCCTCGGCAACCTTGATGGTCTGCGCACGGTGTACGCCCGCTTCAACTACAAGCTCATAAACCTTTGCAACGCAGTCGAGGGTTTCGCCGTCCATACCGGAGACGATTTTCTTTATGGTTTCGAGACGGTGAACCTTGTCACCGGGGTTTATTCTCTCGGGAGAGTATCCGATTTTGAAATCAACTCCGCACTTGAGTCCGGATTCCTTCTCGAGAATCGGCACGCATACGTCCTCGGTTACTCCGGGATATACGGTGGACTCAAACACGACAACACTTCCCTTCGTGAGGTTGCGGCCGAGGATACGGCTTGCGCCCTCGACGGGAGTAAGGTCGGGGGTGTGGTCGTCGTTTACGGGGGTGGGAACGGCGACTATATGGAACTTGGCACGGCGGAGCTGTGCCTCGTCTGCGGTGAACTCAACCGCAGTCGCCTTTATTGCATCGTTTCCGACCTCGTTCGTGGGGTCGATGCCGGATTTATACAGTTCGATTTTCGCGGCGTTCAGGTCGAAACCGATAACGTTGATTTTCTTTGCGAAAGCAACGGCTATCGGCATGCCTACGTAGCCGAGTCCTACGAGAGACAGACTTTCTTCACGTGCAACGAGTTGTTCATAAAGCTTCTCAACCATGATATGTACCTCTTTCCGCTCACAAATTCATTGTGTCGCATATACGTTTATTTACTATTTTTACGTCAAACAGTGACTCTGCCATCTGTCTGCCGGCTTTGCCCATTTTTTCCGCCGTTTCGCGGTTCTCAATCAGGAATTTCATCTTCTCGCACAGTGCGTCGACCGATTTGACGGGCACGAGATATCCGTTCTCGCCGTCACGTACGGTCTCGCGGCAGCCCGGTGCATCGGTGGTTATAACGGCTCTGCCGCACGCCATCGCCTCGAGGTTCGTTTTGGGCGTTCCCTCTCTGTACGACGGAAGTACGAACACGTTCGACTGCTCTATGTACGGTCTCACGTCCTCCTGCTCGCCGAAATACTCGACCGTTCCGCCGTCAACGTACGGTGCAAGCTCTTCGGGCGTTATCGCCGACGGGTTCGTATCGTACGGACCTACCAGAAGGAAGCGGACGTCGGGGTACTCTTTTTTAACTTCTTCAGCCGCCTCGAGGTATTCTCTTACTCCCTTGTCACCGATAAGACGGCTTATGCACAAAAATCCGAATTGCTCCGGCAGCGGTGTCACGGTAAACTTTTCGGTATTGACACCCGAGCCCGGTATCATCGAAATTTCTTTGTCTTTGATGATTCCGTACTTTCGGAATATCTCCTCGTCGTCGTGATTCTGGAAGAACACGGCGCGGCTGTTTTTCATACCCGTTCGGTACTCGGTCACGAGCACCTTACGGATAAGCTTTGTTTTGAGGTCGTCCTTCAAAAACAGTGAACCCATTCCGGCGATGAGGGGATACACCTCGGTAATGCCAAGCTCAGCCGCCGCAATTCCGCCGTATATGATGGTCTTCGCCTGATACGTAAACATTTTGTCGGGCATTATCTCCGCCAGGACCTTCTTAATAGATTTCAGCGCTTTAATATCGTTCAGCGGGTTTACGCCGTTACGTTTGACATCAATCGTCCGGTACGTTATCCCGTTCTCGCTGAATCTGTCCGCCCATGCATTCTCGGGCTCGTTGCCGAGTGCGTAGACCTCGTGCCCCTTCTCTATGAAGGTTTTCATCATATCGGTGCGGAACCAGAACAGAGACGGCGTATGACTTGAAAGAACCGCAATCTTCACTTTCGTACTTCCTCGTTTCTGTGCATTTCTCCGGTGCCGCCTTCGACGACGCCCTCACTCTTCACCACCGAGAACACCGTGCCGAAGAAGCACTTTACGTCGGTTGCGAAACTCAGATGCTCTACGTAGTATCCGTCAAGTTTTGCTTTCTCGTCTATCTCAAGCTCGTCGCGGCCGTGTATCTGCGCCCATCCGGTAAGTCCCGGACGGATGGAGTTTGCACCGTATTTGTCTCTTTCCTCAATCAGGTCATACTGATTCCACAGTGCGGGACGCGGACCTACGATTGCCATATCACCGAGCCATATGTTGAACAGCTGAGGAAGCTCGTCGAGGGATGACTTGCGGAGAAAACGTCCGACGCGGGTTATGTACTGCTCGGGATTTTCGAGAAGATGCGTCGGTGTGTCGTGGGGAGTCGACATCTTCATGCTTCTGAACTTGAAAATGCGGAAATGCTCCTTATCCTTTCCCACACGTTTCTGCCTGAAAAACACCGGTCCCGGATCGTCTATTACGATTGCGAGACAGATAACTGCAAACAGCCACGACAGAAGAATGATTCCGAGTGAAGAAAGGATTATCGCGAGTGCTCTTTTAATTACTTTTCCGTACATAAACGCCTTGTACCCCGAGTTATGATTTTTCAGATTAATTCATTATATTATATCACGTGCGTATAAATTAGTCAATAAGTCAAGGGGGGTGTTTGTCATAATTCAGCTCTGAAAGCCGAAATTT
>JAZUGD010000283.1:0-7634 GCA_045641025.1 Eubacteriales bacterium | reverse complement strand
GGTGCACCGAATCACCCGGAATTCCGCCATTTTCTTAGAGGAAATTTCCCTGATATACTTAAAGGGTAATAAGCCCAACACATTTCCGTTTTACGAATCAAATAAACGCAAAAACGATAAAAAGCCCATAACTGTGTTTTGCACAGCTACGGGCTTTCTTCGTCTGATTATACGATTTCGGTACTTGAAATCCACACCGTTTTTATTCTGATAACCCCAAAACCACTCGGGGGAAAGAATAAGGGCGTTTCAAATACTGTTATCATTTTTGTTATCAAAGCGGGATTTGCAAATCCGCAAACCGTTGATACAAGTGGGTTTCTTGATTTGCGTTAATTATTCCTTTTCTTCCGTCTCGTCCTCGTCCTTCTCGGGAAGGGCTACGGTGACGACCGCAAGAGAGACCTTGTGGTCGACTATTTCCCTGACGCTTACGGAGAACGGAGGCACCTCGAGGTCGAACGTTTCGCCGTCCTCGGGGATTGCGGCAAGCGAGCCGAACACGAGTCCGCCGAAGGTGTCGTAGTCCTCTTCGTTCTCGTAAACAGCGCCCGTTGCCTCAAGCACCTCGTCGAGCGGAGCGGTACCGCGAATCTCCCACACGTTGTCGTGCAGGTGACGGATTTCCTCGGGCTCGACCTCGTCGCCCTCGTCGTCGAGGTCGCCGACTATCTGCTCGAGCAGGTCGCTTATGGTAAGAATACCGACGGTGCCGCCGTATTCGTCAAGCACGACGGCGAAGTGGGTCTTCGTCTTCTGCATCTGACGGAATATGACGTCCGCGTGAGCGTTCTCGGAAACGAAATAGGGCTGACGGACGGACTCCGCCATGACCTTATCGCGGTCGGACGTGTCGTCCATTCTGAAATAGTCGGGCACGTTGAGGATGCCGATAACGTCGTCGACGCTCTCTCCGCATATCGGGTACATCGAGTGACGGGTGGAGCGTATCGTCTCGTCCCACTCGGCGGGAGAATCCTCCATCCACAGGAGGTCGATTTCGGTACGGTGAGTCGCAATTTCGTCGGCGGAGATATCGTCGAACTCAAACACGTTCTGTATGAGCTCTTTTTCCTCCTCGTCGATTGCGCCGGTCTCGCTGCCCGCGTCGACCATCATTCGTATCTCCTCCTCGGTCACGTCCTCCTCTTCGGCGTTCGGGTCAATGCCGCACATACGGAGCACGAGGTTCGTGGACACGGTGAGAAGCCATACGATGGGCGCAAAAAGCTTTGCGAGGAACGACACGAGCGATGCCATGCCGAGCGCGAGCTTTTCGGAGTTCTTCATTGCGAGTCTCTTGGGCACGAGTTCACCGAACACGAGCGTGAGGTAAGAGAGAAGCAGCGTGATTATCACGACGGAGATATTGTTTACCGCCTCCGCCGAGATGAGGTCAAAGCCCGTCTTCTCTACCGCATCGGTGATGAGATGCGCGAAGTTATCCGCCGCGAACGCACTTCCGATAAAACCGGAGAGCGTTATCGCGACCTGTATGGTGGCGAGGAATTTCGCCGGGGTTTTCGTCATTTTAAGCAGCTTAGCCGCTTTTTTGTTGCCGCCGTCGGCAAGGTATTCGAGCTTGGTATCGCTCACCGACAGCACCGCAATCTCCGCGCAGGCGAAGACCGCGTTAAGAAATATAAGTACGAGCTGAAATATTATCTGCCAAAATATGTGGTAGTCCACGTTCTCTGTCCTCCGTTAATTCTTGTCCGTATCGTCCGGCTCGGGCGGGTCCGCAACCGTGACCGGCTGAGGAAGCGCTTCTTTTTTGGCGACGAACTCACGGATAAGATTGTAGCAGACGGCGCATACGGGAACGCCCGCAAGCATTCCGACCGCACCGAACAGAGTACCCGCTATGGTTACGGAGAGCAGTACCCATATTCCGGGGAGACCCACGGACTCGCCTACCACTCTCGGATATACGAGGTTATTGTCAAGCTGCTGAAGAACGATGATGAACACAACGAACCAGATTGCCTTAATCGGGCTCGTGAAGCAAATCATGAGGGCACCGACCGTCGTACCGATGATGGGACCGAACACGGGAACGAGCGCGGTAATCGACAGCGTTGCCGATACCATGACCGCATAGGGCATACGGAAAATATTCATGCCGATGAAGCAGAATATTCCTATAAGCAGTGCCTCGGTCAGCTGTCCCATTACGAAATGCGAGAAGGTGTCAAGCGACATTCTGCACACGTGGATGATTCTGCGGCTGTATTTTGCGGGAAGCGCCGCACGGCAGACGCGCGCCGCCTGCGACTTGAGCTTTTCTTTCTGAGCGAGAATATATATCGACAGCGCAAAGCCCACGACGAAGTTGAACACGCCGCCCACGACTCCCGTCGTAAAGCCTACGACGGCGGAGCCGGTATTGCCGACACCGGAGATAATTTCCTTCGCGAGATTTGCCCAGTCTATCTTTTCTATAAGGAGCGTTTCGCTCACGGGGATATTATGGCCGCTGAGCCATGCCGTCACGGAGTCGGCGAATTTCGTTACCGTTCCCGGCAGAGCCTCCGCCACGGCGACTATCGTGTCTCTCATTTCGGGAATTATGAGAAGCAGCACGAGGGTGAACACTCCCGCCGCCACGATAACGCTGAGGAGGAGGCAGAGCGGGCGTCTGATTTTCGGCCATATCTTTTTGCATTTTTTATTAAGCGCAGAAAAAGCGTACACCTCAAACAGCTTCAGCGGGATGTTGAGAATGAACGCCAGAGCTATCGCTATGATGACGGGTGTGAGCACCGCGCCGACATAGGACAGTATAGCCGATACCTTTTCCGTATTCTGAAGAGCAACGTAGAAAAGTATCGACGCAAATATTATTAAAATGATACGCAGCGTGTTACGCCGTCTACTGTCAGGTTTCATAATGATCCTGCGGAGTCTCCCCCGCGGATGGGAACCATCACCATACTTTCGTATAAATTTCTAAATTAATTATACCACGTACGTCCGGAAATGTCAAGTGACGAGCTTTTTTGCCCCGTGCTTGCAAAAATGCGCGCTTTAATGTATAATGAAGATAATTAAACAAAGAAAGGACCGGCCGCAGATATGAAAAGACTCGTATGTGCCGCTCTTGCGTGCTTTATGCTCGCGGCGGCGTTTTCCCCTGCGACCTCCGCCGACGGCGGACTTATACTTAAAGAAGACTCGCACCTCGTGCTCGGCGACGTTTACGTTGAGAAAATCGACGGTACCGTCACCGCGGACGGGCTTCGCGCCGAGTTCGCGGGCGACGTTGACGTTGCCGGAAAGGACGGCACCGCCGCCGTTGCCACCGACGATACCGTATCGTGCGGTGCCGACAGTCTCCGTGCGCTGATTTACGGCGACGTAAACCGCGACGGCAAGATAAGCGTAACCGACGTTACCGCGATGCTCAAGAAAATCGCCGCGTGGGACGTCGACGTAAACACCGACGCCGCGGACGTTGACGCAAACGGCAAGCTCACCGTTTCCGACGTTACCAAGATGCTCAAGTATCTTGCAAGGTGGGACGATATCTCTCTCGGCAACGTGCGCATGGTATTCGAAAACGTCAGGGTCACGGCGGAACACGAGGACGCGGAAATTTCGGCGTTCTTCTCGTCACCGATGCTCAAAAAGCCGCGCGAGGACGTCTCCTCCACGGGTGAGCACGCCTACAAAATCAAGCTTGCGCGGAACGAGGACGAGTCGTGCCAGTTCTACCTTACGGCGGACGCCGACCGTGACGGGCTGACCGTGACGCTTGAGCCTTTTCTGTACGAGTTCGGCGGGCACACCCTCGACGCGAGGATAGAGATTGAGCATTATTTCAGTTACGCGCTGCTTGCCGACGCGTTCAGCTTTGCGACGCAGTACGACGCGTACGTGCCCGAGCCGCTTCTGCCGTCCGACGCTCCGTTTGAGCTGACGGCGGGCAGACTGCAGGGCTTTATGATTACGGTTACGGCGGACAAGGACGCTCCTGCGGGCACGTACAAATCGTACGTTTCCGTAAAGGACGCGGACGGGCGCGAGATAAAGCGCGCCGCCGTTTACGCGAAAGTGTGGAGCTTCACTCTCCCCGACACGCCGCACAGCGCATCGTCGTTCGGGCTGAGCGAGTATGCGATATACTCGCGTGACCGCGAGCTTTACTCGGGCGACGACCACGTGACGTACACCAAATACTACGACATGCTCATCGAGAACAACATCTCGCCGACGTACCCGCCGCACGGAGTGCTCGACGAGAGAGCGGACGCATACCTGAGCGACCCGAGGCTTACGTCGTTTACGATTTCGGAGTCCACCGACCCGACGAAGGACGATTTCCGCTTCCAGAAGACGGACGAGGAGCTTCGTGCGATTTACGAAAAGACGATGTCAAACCCCGAATGGGCGAAGAAGGGCTTTTTCTACCTCGTTGACGAGCCGTACGGCGACCTTCTGCAGCTTGCGAAGAGTCAGTACGAGCACTTAGTCGACCTCTTCGGCGAGGACGCGCCGCTCCGCACGATAGTACCGCTTGCGTCGAATACCTACGCCGATAAGACCTGCGAGTCGAACAATATCGACGCGCTTGAGTATCTCTCCGATTATCTTACGGTTCTGTGCCCTCAGTCGAACGCGTTTCAGCGCTTTGACGAGGGCGGACTCTGGACGGCGCGCCGCATGTACCGGAAATACGGCGATGCCGCCGACCGCTGGGCTTCTCTCAAGGAAAAATGCGGCGAGGGCTGGTGGTATATCTGCATCTCTCCTCAGCCGCCGTTCCCGAACTATTTCTCATTCTATCAGGGCGCGCTCAACCGGACCGTCGCATGGCAGCAGTACCTGTTCGACGTAAACGGCATCCTCTACTGGAGCGTGAACTCCGGATGGGGTGCAGTAAAAACCGACGGGGTCGACGAGGAGTTTGACGGCGGCGACGGCACGCTCCTGTATTTCGGCGAGCTTTTCGGGCTCGGACACTGCCCCGTGCCCTCGTTCAGGCTTTATCAGATACGCGACTCGTTCGACGATTTCGACTATCTCAGCATGGTCGGAGAAAAATACGGACGCGACGCGGCGATAAAGATTGCGAAAACCGTTACGACCGCGATGCTCAGCTACTCGCAGGATTATCACGATATTGAAGCCGCCCGCGATTCTCTCGCAAAACTGCTTGAAGAATAACTTGCAAAAACAGACGGCGTATTGTATAATAAAAACAAGAAATACTCATAAGGAGTTACGATATGAAAAAACTAATATGTATGTGCCTTGCGTGTCTGATGCTCGCGGCGGTGCTTGCACCCGCAGCAGCCGCTGAAGGCGGGCTCGTGCTTGCCGAAGGCTCGCACCTCGTCCTCGGCGAGACGTACGTCGAGAAAATCGACGGCACCGTCACCGTAGGTAAACTCAAGGCCGAGTTTGCGGGCGACGTTGACGTTGCCGGAAAAGCCGACGACGCGGCTGTTGCAACCGACGACACCGTTACCGGCGGTGCGGATTCGCTCAAGGCACTGATTTACGGTGACGTAAACCGCGACGGCAAGATAACCGTTACCGACGTTACCGCGATGCTCAAGAAAATCGCCGCGTGGGACGTTGACGTAAACACCGACGCCGCGGACGTTGACGCTAACAAGAAGCTCACCGTTTCCGACGTTACCAAGATGCTCAAGTATCTTGCGGGCTGGGACGATATCTCTCTCGGCAACGTACGCATGGTATTTGAAAACGCCAAGGTTGCCGCAGAGAACGAGAACAAGAACCTCGACGCGTTCTTCTCCGATACGATGGTCAAGAAGCTCCGCGAGGATCTCACGGGTACCGGTGAGTACGCGTACAAGATGAAGCTTGCGCGCAACGAGTACGAGTCCTGCCAGTTCTACCTCACGACCAAAGAGGCGTACGAGGGCATGACGATTGACGTCGCTCCGTTTGAGTACGAGTTCGGCGGACATACCCTGAACGCGAGAATCGAAAGAGAGCACTACTGGGAGCACGGTCTCTTCAACAACATGAACGGCGACCACTCCTCGGTTGGCGGCTACATGCCCGAGGCGCTCGTGCCGAACGAGGCTCCGTTCGAGCTTAAGCCCGAAAATCTTCAGGGCTTCATGATTACCGTCAAGGCGGAGAAGGATTCTCCCGCGGGCATGTATAAATCCTTCGTTACCGTGAAGGATGCCGATGGAAAAGAAGTAAAGAAAGCGGCAGTTTACGCGTACGTCTGGGACTTCACGCTTCCCGACACGCCTTACAGCGCATCCGCGTTCGGCCTTTCGTGGTATGACATTTACGTACACGAGCACAAAACCGAGGGCGATGACTCCGTTACCTACATCAAGTATTACGACTTCCTGCTCGAGAACAACATCTCGGCATACGACCTGCCGTACGGCGGCAACATTCTCGAGCCGAGAAACGAGCAGTGGATGAGCGACCCCAGAGTTACCTCGTTCTGCATCTCCGAGGGTACCCCGTCAAGCTGGGAAACCTTCGATTTTGCGAAGGACTACGGCTACATGAAGGAAGCTTACGAGAAACTCGCCACCAACCCCGACTGGCTTGACAAGGGCTACTTCTACCCCGTAGACGAGCCGTGCGACCTCGGCGTTGACCGCGTACGCGTTCAGTACGAGAGACTGCGCACCCTCCTCGGTGAGGACGCATACCTCAACATCGTCGTTCCGTTTGCACAGGACGGCTACATGACGCAGGACTATCAGATAAAGAACATCGACTACGTCGAGCAGGTAAGACCTTACATCACGATATGGTGCCCGCAGTCGTCCGCGTTCGGCAGACAGTCCGAGCATTACACGTGGACTCCCCGTGCCGCTCAGGCGAAGTACGGTGACTTCTGCGACAGATACGTGAACGTGCTGAAGCCCGAGGCTCACAAGGCATGGTGGTACGTCTGCTGCGCTCCCGAATACCCCAACCCGAACTACTTCATGTTCTATCAGGGTGTCGGCAACAGAGTCGTGGCATGGCAGCAGTATATGTTCCAAAGCGACGGTATCCTCTACTGGGCTACCACGAACAACTGGGGCATCATCAAGCTCAGCTCCCTCAATATGGACCGTGCCGAGTTCGGCTACGGCGACGGCACACTCCTCTATCCCGGATATCTGTTCGGTCTGGAGCCCGGTCCCGTTGCGTCGTGGAGACTCTATCAGGTGCGTGACTCGCAGGACGACTTCGACTATATGAAGCTTGTCGAGAACGTCTACGGCCGCGACGAGGCAATGAAGATTGTCAACAAGGTTACCACGAGCTACACCGTATTCACCGAGGATTACAGAGTGATGGAGTCCGCACGTGACGACCTCGCCGCACTTCTCGAAGGCACCGACAAATAAACGCAGAACGCTGAACGGCGATGTTTGCCGCAGGCAAACTCGCAGGGTTTAGGCGAAGCCTAACACCCACAGAGCAGCAGAACTAAGGAAAAAAACAAGCCCCCCGGGGCTTCTTTTTGTTTCGACAAACCGGAGGTTGGCGGGACAAATGCGGAATTATGAATGCGGAATTCGGAATGATAGGATAACATTATTCCTATGCACTATCACAACGAGTAATGCGGATGCTCACGCCTTTCCTTGCCAGGGAAGGTGGAGTTTGCAAGGTTTACCGAGCAAAAGCCGGATGAG
>JAZUGD010000282.1:0-13410 GCA_045641025.1 Eubacteriales bacterium | reverse complement strand
CGTCCGTCTGCAACGCGGCGGAAACGTTGCTCATAAACGAAAATTACCCCTATGCACGCGAGCTTCTTGCCGCACTTGAGGGTGCGGGCGTGACTCTCCACGGTGACGAAAAAACGCTCGCCCTTGCCGAGTCCGCAGTACCCGCGGAGTTCCCGCGTGACTACGAAAAAGAGCACCTATCCCTCGACATGGCGGTGCGCTTCGTTTCGTCTCTCGACGAGGCGGCAGAGCACGTGACCCGCTTCGGTACGGGTCACACCGAGGCGATTATCACCGAGGACGCGGACGCGGCGGAAAAGTTCCTCGCAAGAGTCGACGCAGCGGTGGTCATGCACAACTCCTCGACCCGCTACACCGTCGGCGGAATGTCCGGCTACGGTGCGGAGATAGGAATATCGACCCAGAAGCTTCACGCACGCGGACCGATGGGGCTGCGCGAGCTGACCTCGTACAAATACAAGGTTCGCGGCTGCGGTCAGGTGCGCACGAAGGCAAGCGGCAAGGGTAAGTCTCTGCGCGCCGTGATTATCGGCAGCGGCTTCATGGCTCACGCGTTCGCACGCGGACTTATAGAAACCAAAACTCTCGGCGCGGACTCGGTTTACGTCGTGAACGACGCGTTCCCCGACGAGGCGGCGGCATTTGCCTCGGAGCTCGGCTGCAGGGTCGGCGGGGCTGACGAAATAGGTGCCGCAGACGTGCTTTTGTGGGCGGTAAAGCCGCAGATTTTCCCCGAGGCGGCGCGGATGTACGGCGAATATATAAATAAAAGCACGCTGGTGCTCACGATAATGGCGGGGCTTTCGGCAAAGACCGTCGGCGATACGCTCGGCGGCGGATACAGAGTCGTGAGACTCATGCCGAACCTTGCGATGTCGAAGCGGCAGAGCGCGACGGCATACGCTCCCGGTGAGCTTGCAACCGACGGGGACGTGAAGACCGTTGAGGCGCTCTTCTCGCCTCTCGGACGCGTGGTACGCACGGACGAGAGCATGCTTTCGGGCGTAACCGCCCTCTCCGGCAGCGGCCCCGCATATATCTGCCGTCTGCTCGAGGCACTCGAGGCGGCGGCAATCGACGACGGCTTTGAGCCGGAAACCGCGCGTGCACTCGCGCTCCAGACCCTGCTCGGCACGGCCGAGCTTCTGCGCAACGGAGACGTTCCTCCGTCAGAGCTCAGACGGCGCGTTACCTCCAAAGGCGGCACGACCTTTGCGGCTCTCTGCGCCTTTGACGAGACGGGCTTTGACGCGTCCGTCAAGGCGGCGTACGGTGCCGCAAAACGGAGAAGCGAGGAGCTCTCCGGAAAGTGACGAAAAATCCCCGCAAAAGTGCCCGAATTCCGTCACTTTTTCGGAATATTCCGATTGACAAAACGGGCTTTGCGGTGATATAATAGGTGAAATAATTTTAAGCGGGCAAAGCGTCCCGGATTTAGCGTGAAAGGATGTTTCATTATGGCTTACTACTACCCCGAACCCTCCCGTACGTTCAGCGAGTATCTGCTCATTCCCGGTTATACCTCTCCCGAGTGCATACCGGCAAACGTTTCGCTGAAAACTCCCCTCGTCAAGTACAGACGCGGTGAGGAAGAACCGGCGCTTTCGCTCAACATTCCCATGGTTTCCGCAATCATGCAGTCCGTCTCCGGCACCGAGATGGCAATCGCTCTCGCACGTGAGGGCGGTATCTCGTTCATCTACGGCTCGCAGTCCGTTGAGAACGAAGCGGCTATGGTTGCAAAGGTAAAGGGCTACAAGGCGGGCTTCGTCGTTTCCGACTCGAACGTCCGTCCCGACTCCACCCTCGGCGACGTGCTCGCGCTCGTTGAGGAGAACGGTCACTCCACCCTCGCGGTTACCGACGACGGCTCCGCGAACGGCAAGCTGCTCGGCATCGTTACGAGCCGCGATTACAGAGTAAGCCGTATGTCGACCGACCTTCCCGTAGCCGAATTCATGACTCCTCTGGAAAAGCTCATCACCGCGCCCGCAACGACGAGCCTCAAGGAAGCCAACGATATTATCTGGGAGCACAAGCTCAATTCTCTGCCGCTCGTTGACGAGGAAGGCAGACTCGTATATCTCGTATTCCGCAAGGACTACTCACAGCACAAGGAAAACCCGCAGGAGGTTCTTGACGACAAGAAGCGTTACCTCGTTGGTGCGGGCATCAACACCCTCGACTACGAAAAGAGAGTTCCCGCTCTCGTTGAGGCAGGCGCCGACGTGCTCTGCATCGACTCCTCCGAGGGTTACTCCTGCTGGCAGAAGAAGACGCTCGACTTCATCCGCGAAAAGTACGGCGACACCGTTAAGGTAGGTGCCGGAAACGTCGTTGACAGAGACGGCTTCATGTTCCTCGCAGAGGCAGGCGCCGACTTCATCAAGGTAGGCATCGGCGGCGGCTCCATCTGCATCACCCGTGAGACCAAGGGTATCGGCCGCGGTCAGGCTACCGCGCTTATCGAGGTATGCGCCGCACGCGACGAATACTACGAGAAGACCGGTGTTTACATACCCGTATGCTCCGACGGCGGTATCGTTCACGACTATCACATGACTCTCGCGCTTGCGATGGGCGCCGACTTCCTCATGCTCGGCAGATACTTCGCACGCTTCGACGAGAGCCCCACGAACAAGCTCAACGTCAACGGTACTTACGTTAAGGAGTACTGGGGCGAGGGCTCCAACAGAGCCCGCAACTGGCAGAGATACGACGTCGGCGGCAAGTCCAAGCTTTCGTTTGAGGAGGGCGTTGACTCCTACGTCGTTTACGCCGGCTCCCTCCACGACAACGTGGAAAAGAGCCTTTACAAGGTGCGCTCCACCATGTGCAACTGCGGCGTCATCACGATTCCCGACCTGCAGAAGAACGCACGCCTGACTCTCGTTTCCGCAACGAGTATCGTTGAGGGCGGTTACCACGACGTAACGCTCCGCGCAACAAAGACCAACAGCTGAATTTATTAAGCGGGGCTCCCGCGGAGTACACTCCGCGGAAGCCCCGTTGTTTTTTAAGGAGTAAAATTATGAACTCAAAAGAATTCGTAAATATAATCTGCGGCGAGGACTGCGACAAGAGCGAGAACACCGTTGACAAGTTCAAGACGGGCGACCCGACGAGAGAGCTCTCAAAGGTTGCCGTATGCTTCATCGCCACGCCCGACGTAATCCGCGAGGCGGCGGCGTGGGGTGCGGACCTCGTGATAACTCACGAGCCGACCTTCTACGACCATTGGGACAAGCCCGCGGCTTATAAATTCGCGGAGACGAAGAGAAAACTCATCGACGACCTCGGCGTTACCCTCTTCCGCTTCCACGACCACCCGCACTTTGCGGACGGCAAGAACGACTATATCTCGCTCGGCTTTATCGATTCTCTCGGCTGGAAGGGCAAAATGCTCGACCTTATCCGCTTCGAGCTCGACGAGCCGAAGACTCCCCGCGAAATGGTCGGCGAAATCGAAACCAAGCTTGACCTGCACCACGTGCGCATAGCGGGCGACCTTGACACCCCTACCAAAACCGTCTATCTCAACCTCGGTCAGAGAGGAGGAGAGTGGGGTCAGTTCCTCGTTGACGACGAGGCGGGCGTCGCCATCGGCGGCGAGGTCTGCGAGTGGGCGTTCTGCGAGGCTGCACGCGATGCCTCACAGCTCGGCGTGCCTAAGGCGGCAATCATCCTCGGCCACGCCGCAAGCGAGCGCGACGGCATGAAATACCTCACGAAGCTCTGGAGCGAAAACTCCGCCTTCTCCGGCATCGCCTTCCGCTATATCGAGTGCGGCGAAACCTACGCGACGCTGTAAGGAGTACGGGAGATACGGTCGCTTTTTCAGAAAAAGCTCCGCAAAAAGTTTTATTAAAAAGTTTTCAAATAACTAAAATATAACCGCATAATCAAAGCTCCGCTTAACTTATCTAAAAGTTCAGCGGAGCTTTAATTATGTACGTTTACTTAAAATACGGTTTGAAAATTTCCGAAAAGTTTTTCGCTTCCTTTTTTAAAGAAAATCGTTTCCCTTAATAAATCGACTTGATGTCCCAATAGTCGAGCTTCGCGACGGTGCCGTCGGTGCCGAGGGCACGGAGGGCGATGCCGGTACTGTCGTCTCTCGTGGGGTAGACTCTGCCGAATACGACGGCGCGGTCGTTTGCGAAGACCTCGACGGAGCTCTTATCGACGAATACGTGGAGGGTCACGTCCTCCTTCTCGTCGATGACCGCCTGTGCGGTATCGGGCGGGAGCACGCGAGCGTCGGTATTCTTCGAGGAATAACGGGTGTTCAGCATCATAACGGAGTCCTCGTTATACGGCTGAATCGCATAGTCGCCGCCGGCGCGGTAGAGGAAGCTGAACACGGTTCTCTCCTCGGCATCGGGCGAGCGGAGCAGCTCTATCTCGAGCGTCTGCGGGATACTGCCCGCGGGGAGCGTGATTATCGCCTCGTACGCGGTGCCGTTTATGCCGTCGAGCACGACGGTCTCGGCGTTCTTCAGCTCGAGGTTTTCGACCGTTTTGTGATTTTCTCTGAGCGGCGTGAGATCGACACCGGGTGCAATGTTGAGCTCGTCGTGCCATCTGCCGCCTACGGTAAGCTTGCGCGGCAGGGTCATCGTGCCGTGCCAGTCCTTCTGACGTACCTGCTCGCAGGTATTGAACACCGCTACCGCGGCGCCGTCCTCATCGGGGAGGGCGCATACGCAGGGAGCTACCATAATATTATGAGCGGAGACGTATCTGCCGCCGTTCACGGGAACGAACTCGTGAGTTTCGGGGTCGTAGTCGCCGAGGAGCCACTTTGCAAGTCTTCTGTGGCTGAAATGTGAGAGAAGATAGCGGTCACCGAGCTTCGTGAAGTACGGGCATGCGCCGTCGTCGCCGACCTCGCGGAAGCGGTCGTGCTTGCCGAGGAACGGACCCACGAACTCCCAGTTCGTGAGGTTTTCGTCGGTGCACCTGAAGAGGTACATCTCACGGAAGCGGCGGTTGGTAACCGGATGATGCGAGTATCCGCCGGTCACGAGGTAATAGGTGTCGCCCTCCATCCATATATTTGAGTCGAACACCTTGTACGGCTTCTGATTCGGCACGGCGGGAGCGTCATCCGCCTTCCAGCACGGAGCATCCCTGTCGGGGATGACGGGTGCACCGTCGTTCACCTTGGTCCAGTTAAGCAGGAGCGGGTCGGAGGAGGTGGCGATAACGGTGCCGACTCTCCACGAGTCGTCACTCCAGTATCCGGTAAAGCCGTAATATGCCGCGATAACGCGGTGATGCTTCACGTCGACGCAGGTACCGCCGGAGAAGCAGTGGTCCTCAAGCTTCGGGTAAATCGCAAACGGGAGGTCGCGCCAGCGGAGCAGGTCCTCGCTGACCGCGTGTCCCCAGTGGATGCGCGAGTCGTTTGCCTGATAGAAAAGATGCCATCTTCCCTCCCAGAAGCAAAGACCGTTCGGGTCGTTTATGCAGCCCTCGGGACGGATAAGGTGATAGACGGGACGGTAGCGGTCGCTCTTTCCCGCTTCTCTTGCGGCACGGAACCACTCCATCTGAGGGTCGCTCTCAAGAGCCTTCAGCTGTTCCTCGTACGTTTCGGGGTAGTGCGGGTTTTCCCCGTACTCCATCGTTTTTCTCGATTCCATAAGTACCTCCGACAGGTATTTTTTATATGATACCACACCGCACGGAACTATTCAATACAAAAAAAGAAAACCGCCGGAACCCGACGGTTTTCACTGTGCTTTTTTATACATTTTTCCCTTGTACGAAAGTCTGCCGAACTGCTTTACGATTCTGTCGCCGTTGTTCGTGATGACTCTTCTGCCCTCAATCCTGTACGAGCCGCTCACGCTTGACAAGATACAGCCGGTCTCGTTCAGCTCGGCGATCTCAATCATTCCGTTTTGAGTTATCATGATAACGGAGGTGTACGGCTTGCCGTCCACGCGGTGCGGCGCTTCCCACGTGCCCTCGAAGTCCTTCACCGTAAGCGTGCTGAAAAACGCCATGTACATCACCACCGCAACAGCCGCAATGGTTACTATCGGCGCCAGGTACTTCTTCACCGTGCTCCCCTCCTTTGACTTCTGAATTATATCACGGAGATTATATCACAAACTGTTGAAAAATGTCAACAGAAATTTATTATAATGCCGTGCCGACCGCCCGTCCCGCTTGACAAGCGGGGTAAAAAAATGTAAAATTAAATCAAACCTGAACAAAAACGGAGTTTAATATATGGAAAAGAAAAAAGTGGGCTTTGCCAGCGGAATCGGGTTCATTCTCGCCGCGGCAGGCTCGGCAATAGGTCTCGGAAACCTGTGGGCGTTCCCGTATAAAACGGCGAAAAACGGAGGCGCCGCCTTCGTTTTCGCGTACGTGGCGTTCGTAATCATTATCGGGTTCGTCACGATGCTCACCGAGATTCACCTCGGCAGACGCGCTCAGGCGAACACGGTCACGTCGTTCAAGAAAGTAAACGGGAACCTCGGCTTTGCAGGGCTCGTCGCCATAGTGGTGCCGTACGTCATCACGTGCTATTACTCCGTTCTCGGCGGATATACGATAAAGTACACCGTGCACTCGTTCGGCGGCAACGCCGGCATGCTTGAGGAGTTTTCGACGAACGTCCCCGAGGTGCTTATCTTTACCGCCGTGTTCATCGCGCTTGCGATAATCGTCATAATGTGCGGCGTCAAGGAGGGCATCGAGAGAGCGTCGAAGGTGCTGATGCCCGCGCTGTTTATCATTCTTCTCGGCGTGGTCGTTTACAGCCTCACGCTCGGAGACGGTGTCGCCGAGGGGCTTCGCTTCTACCTGAAGCCCGACTTTGCGGGGCTCGGCTTTGACGGCGTGCTTGCCGCAATGGGTCAGGCGTTTTTCTCGCTCTCGCTCGGCATGGGCATTATGATAACCTACGGCTCGTACGTCGGCGAGGACGTCGATATAGTAAAGTCTACGGGCATGATATGTATTTTCGATACCGTCGTCGCACTGCTTGCGGGACTTGCGATTTTCCCCGCCGTGGCGCATTTCGATCCGTCGCTTCTTGAAAAATCCTCCGGCATCGGGCTCATTTTCGCCATTCTGCCCGACGTGTTCGAGTCGATGGGCGTCGTCGGAAACGTCGTATCCTTCCTCTTCTTTGCAATGGTTACGATAGCCGCGCTGACGTCGGTCATTTCGCTCATCGAGGTCGCAACGCAGTTCGTCATTCAGAAATTCCGCGTCTCGCGTAAGCTTTCCGCCGCAGTCGTCGCGCTCTTCTGCTTCGCGGTAGCGGTTCCCGTGGGAATCTCGCTCGGTCGCGTCGGCATATGCGGCGAGGACGGGCTGAACCTCTTCGGCATGGACGTGCTCACGTTCCTCGACGAGGTCACGAATACGGTAATAATGCCGGCAAGCGCGCTGCTTTCCTGCATTGCGGTGGGCTGGCTCATAAAGCCGAAGAACGCAGTCGAGGAAATGCGGAAGAGCGGTACGAAAATCAGCCGCCCGTTTGAGATAATCTATTCCTTTATGATTAAGTTCGTCACGCCCGTGCTCGTCATCATTGTCGAGGTGTTCGGCGTAAAGGCGAAATTCGACGGAGGTCAGGCACCCGTCGTGTACGTGTCTTGCGGCGTGCTTGTACTCTGTGCCGCCGTGTACTTCATTTTCTTCAAAAACAGAAACACCGGCTGCAACGCGGACGAAAAATAAATTATTCCGGAGGCGCTTATGTTCACCGAATATCTTACGATGATGCCCCTCTCCCCGCTTGAGAAATGCTTTCTCGACGAGGACCTCTCGTCTCATACCCCGACCGACCGCTTTACCGCCTTCCGCGGCGAGACCGTGTCGTTTCAGGTGGCGGTTCACAACGCCGAGCACGAGAGAACGCGCCCGCCGCAGTGCCGTCCCGAGGTGACGGGACCGCTTGCACCTTACGCGACGGTGCGTCAGGTAATGCACGTGCCCGCCGAATACCCGACGAGCTACGTCGGCTACGATACCGATATGCTCCGTGAGAAGCCGTGCCTCTGCCCCGACCCGATACGCCCGCTCCACTATAACGGGCAGCTCCCGCTCCCGCAGGGGCTGACCGAAACGCTGTGGATTGACGTGTCCGTGCCCGAGACTCTTGCCGCGGGAGAATACCCCGTCACGGTTAAGCTTTCGGTATGGCAGGAGGAGAAATCGGTCACCGTGACCGTTTGCGTCGCCGACGCGGTACTGCCGAAGCAGAAGCTAATTCATACCGAGTGGTTCCACGTAGACTGCATTGCGGAGGGTTTTCACGTAAAACCGTATTCGGAAAAGCACTGGACGCTCATTGATAAGTATCTCCGCTGTGCCGTCCGTAACGGAATCAACATGATACTGACACCCGCGCTCACGCCGGAGCTTGACACATATATGGGCGGGTACCGCATGTGCACCCAGCTCACCGATGTGACCGTCACGGGAAAAGACAAATACGAATTCGGATTTGCCCGCCTTGACAGATATATAGATTTGTGCCTTGCCGCGGGAGTCGAATATTTCGAGATACCGCACTTCTTCTCGCAATGGGGACCCTTCCGCGCCGTGCAGGTCGAAGCAAAAGTGAACGGCAGACGCCGCCGCATCTTCGGTTGGGACGACGAGGCACTCGGCGAGGGATATCGCGCATTTTTGTCGCAGTATATTCACGCGCTTGTTGCCGAGCTTAAAGCGAAGGGCGTGTACGAGCGGTGCTTCTTCCATATCTCCGACGAGCCCTCCGACGAGCACCTGACGCAGTATAAGAAGTGCCGCGACTTCATCGCTCCGCTCGTAGGCGAGCGCCCGATTATCGATGCGCTCTCGCACTTCGGATTTTACGAAAGCGGCGTGCTTAAAAAACCCGTTCCCGCCATCAAGGCGATAAAGCCCTTCCTTGAGGCGAAGGTGCCCGGACTTTGGGCGTACTATTGCGGAAACCCGCCCGTGCAGACGGGGCGGTGCCTCACGATGAACGGCTACCGCACGAGAATCCTCGGCGTTCAGCTGTGGCTCGCGGGAATTGAGGGCTTCCTCCATTGGGGATATAACTACTACCACAACACCGGCTCGTACAACGTGCTCGACCCGCTCGCACAGACGGGCGGAGAGTACATGGCTCCGTCGGGCGACACGTGCGTCGTCTACCCCGGCACCGACGGCGAGGCGTGGGAGTCGGTCAGACTCGTCGCCCTGCGCGACGCCGTAGGCGATATGAGAGCACTCGACCTGCTCGCGGAGCGCCGCGGCAGAGAGTACACCGAGAAAATCCTGCGCGAGGTCGCGGGTATGGAGATAGATTTTGAGAACTATCCCCGCGAGAACGGCTTCTTCCGCCGTCTCCGCGAGAGAATAGCGAAAGAAATATGAAAAAAGCCCGCATAAGCGGGCTTTTTAAGCATTCAGCATTCAGCATTCAGTGCCGGAACTTTCCGTCCGTGCACGGGCTTGATTTGTCATCCTGAGCGCAGCGAAGGATCTGCGAAAGTTACCGGGTACCGTGTGTGGATGTGCTTGTTTCCTCTGCACGCTTGTAAACGGCGGGAGTGAACCCCCACCCTACGGAGTCCCCGTTCGTCCCTGCGTGGACCTGCAGGATAAACCGCACGTTTGTTTTTGTAACGTGTCGTTTGATGCCGGGTCAAATGATTCGGCAAAGATAAAGCCGTGCGATATAACGCACGGCTTTATCTTTTTATAAGGTCGGATACGAGCGCACGCACGTGCGCGGTCTGTTCGGGTGTCAGCCCCTCCGCGTCAATCACGTTTGCGCTCTCGCGCCCGAGGAGCATATCGGTCGATACGCGGAAGAAGTCCGCAAGACGAACGAGCATTTCAATAGACGGGAGCACGTTCCCGTTTTCCCAGTTTGATACGCATTGCTTGGAGACGTTCAGTACCTTTGCGAGCTCGACCTGACTCATCCCGCGCAGCGTCCGAAGCTCCTTGATGTTATCGTTCAAAGAAGTCATTAACGTTACCTCCGTAAGTCCATAATTCATATACTATTATATAATTATACCTTGACAATATAAAAATACTTTGGTATACTGATTATGGACTTTACGACAAAACCTCCGTTTTTTCGCAAAGCTCCGATAATAAAACGCCGCATCGGCAAGAAGGAGAAAAACATGAAAAGAACAATCGCACTTGTGCTTGCGCTGATTTTCGTTCTTTCGCTCTGTGCGTGCAGCAGCGGAAGTGATTCGGGCAAGGCCAATCATGAAACCATGAAGAAACAGACCGAAGCGCCTGTCACGACGGAATATGTTCCCGAAATACCGAAGGGAAAACTCGGTGATACCCTGAAAACAGATATTTTGGAATTCACGCTCGATTCTGTTGAGCTGTCGTATTATGCTTATGCAAGTACCAATGAAAAGGAACTGTGCCGTGCTGCTGACCATGATGAAGGCTTTTTTACTGCAAAAAAAGGTTCTGTACTTGTTTGTATGGAATACACAATAAAGAACACAGACCGTGGAGATTATGACTTCGGTCATCAGAATTATGCACATATAACGTATAAAGGAAACACCTACGACGTTGTAGCGGCAAGTAATGATACAAAAATATTCGGAATTGCATATCATGGAATTTCGGTGAACGGCTCGAGATATGATTTCAAAACACCCATGAACGAATTTATAGATGCCGGTGATACGTGCAAGTTTGTTGTGTGTGGCCGTGCGGGATTTGACCCCGATTCACTGAATGATCCGTTTGAAATCACCATTGATATGGAAAATTCCTCCGGTGGAATCGAAAGCCTGACTTACGTTATTGATTAAATAATTATGTGAAACAAAAACCGCCCTTCGGGGCGGTTTTTCATATTTCGCCATAGGCGAAAGAGAGTGCAGAATTAATGTGGTTTTGCTGCGCAAAACGGTATCTTTTATAAGTTCAGCGTGACTTAACGTCAGCAGGTATGCTTTAACCCCGTTTAATAATTTTTTGAAAAGTTTTCGGTGACGCCCTTTCGGAGAAAGGGAATTTTAAAAGGAACAAACCGTTCTCCCTGTTCCATACCTGCCCGAGCGTACGCTCGGCGGTCGTTTTGCCGCCTGTGCGGCGGCGCAGGGTAACGGTCACGGTGACGGTGCCGTCTCTTTCCGTCACGGTGAAGCCGCACGTGCACGACGTGTGCGGCACCTCGCACTCGTGCGTGAAAAGCTCCGTGACCGCCGTGCGCATTGCGTCATAGTACCGCGCGGCGAGGTCCGCGCCCTCTCCCTCCGCCTTCGGCAGGGTGCCGTAGTACCCGCGTCCCGCGATTTTGCTTTCGGTTATGGTCATAATACCTCCCGACTTACAATAAATCTTTACTTTTTATTGTAAGTTCCGCCGAGGTGTGATATACTTGATTTAACGAAATTTCCGGAAATGGAAGGTGTTTGAAAGTAACGTAAGCCGGTATTGCAGGCAAGCTGCTTTCAAACCTCATTTGTGCCTTTTGCCGCAGGAGTGCGGCAAATTCAAAGAATCGGCACAAATGCAAAGAAAGGATGGTGCTTAACTATGGCAATAAGACTCGGTATAATCGGATGCGGCGCAATAGGCAATCTGCACTGCCTGAGCTATCAGAAGCTCGGCGAGAGAGTCGAGTTCGTCGCATGCTGCGACATCGTCGAAGAAAAGGCAAAGGACTTCGTTGACCGTTTCGGCTTCAAAAAATACTACACCGACGCGAAGACCATGATGGAGGAATGCGAGCTTGACGCAGTTTCCGTCACCACGTGGAATGCGGCGCACATGGAGTGCACGATTACCGCACTCGAGGGCGGCGCGAACGTCCTCTGCGAGAAGCCGATGGCAATGAACACCGCCGAGGCGCTTGCAATGCAGGCGGCTGCCGAGAAGGCGGGCAAGCTTCTCATGATAGGCTTCGTACGCCGTCACGGCAACGACGCCGAGACCGCGCTCGACTACATACGCGGCGGTTACCTCGGCGAGATTTACCACATCGACACCACGTACCTGCGCTGCGCGGGCTTCCCGGGCAACTGGTTCGGCAACAAGGAGCTCTCCGGCGGCGGCCCGCTGATTGACCTCGGCGTACACATGATAGACCTCGGCCGTTACCTTGCGGGCAAGCCGAAGCCGGTGACCGTTTTCGGCGTGACCTTCAACAAGCTCGGTCCGCGTGACAACCTCAAGGGCGTCGTTCTGCCGTGGTCCGCATCGTCCGATCAGCCTCAGCCGAAGTTCAACGTCGAGGACTTCGTCACCGCGATGATACGCTTCGACAACGGCATGGTCATGAACGTCAAGGCAAGCTTCAGTCTCCACGCCGAAAAAGACACGGGCACGCTCGACATGTACGGCACGAAGGGCGGACTTACGCTTGCACCGTTCACGATTCACACCGAGATGGCTGACAGACTCGTAGACGTTCAGGTTAAGGGCGACACCGGCACGGGCGAATTCTTCGTAGCCGAGATGAAGAACTTCCTCGACGCATGCGAGGGCAAGGCGGAGTGCAAGGCTCCCGCCGAGGACGGTGTTGAGCTCATGAGAATCCTCGATGCGATTTATCAGTCCGCAGAGACCGGCAAGTCCGTCGATATAATCAGATAATGACCGATTTCGTAAAATCGTATCTTTCGGCTGCGGAGGCAGTGCTCCCCGAATTTGCGGACGCCGCCCTTGCCGAGAAGCTCGAGGCAATGACGCGCTGCCTCGCGGAGAGAGGCAAGCAGATGAACCTCACCGCAATAACCGAGGGGGACTCGGTACTGTGGCTCCACGTGATTGACTCGCTATACGCCGCACGTGCGATAAAGGCGGCGGGAGTGAGCACACTCATCGACGTCGGGAGCGGAGCGGGCTTCCCCGCGCTGCCCGTAGCGGCGGCGCTGCCCGACGTGACCGTCACCGCGCTCGACTCCACCGCAAAAAAGTGCGCGTATATCGAGGAGTGCGCCGGAGTCATGGGGCTCGAAAACGTAAAAACCGTCTCCGTCCGTGCCGAAGAATACGGACTCGGAGAGGGCAGAGAGAAATACGACGCCGCGTCCGCGCGCGCCGTTGCCGCGCTCCCCGTGCTCATGGAGCTGTGCGTACCGCTCGTACGCGAGGGCGGCTTCTTCTTCCCGATGAAGGGCGCGAGTGCGTCCGAGGAGGAGGAAGCGGCACGCCGTGCCGCAGGCACGCTCGGCGTAAAGCTCGCCGCACGCGAGGACTACCCGCTTGCCGGACACGCCGACGCGCACACGGTTTTCACCTACCGCAAGGAAAAGCACACACCCGCAAATTTCCCGCGCAAATACGCAAGAATCGTAAAAGCACCGCTTTGAAAAAAGCACCCGCAAGGGTGCTTTTTTCCTCCTTCGCCAACGGCGAAAGAGAGTGCAGAGTGCAGAGTTCAGAGTTCAGTGGGGTTCGCCGAAGGCGAAC
>JAZUGD010000281.1:0-6027 GCA_045641025.1 Eubacteriales bacterium | reverse complement strand
AGCTTTTCGTTCTCATACAGTACGTCGCAGTCCGTTATCTCGTAAACGGAGCCCTGCTCGGTTTCCTGCACCGTTTTTCTGTACTTTCTCTGTACGATATCCCTGACCGATTCGTTGAACTGCGGATGGCTGTCCTCATCAAACGAGGGATATTTGAAATAAACCTCGTACCCGTCGCCGGAGGCGTTCTCGGTGACCGCGGACACGCCTGACGGTGTTTCGGGCTCTGACGTTGCAGTGGTTACTTCGGTCGCTGCCGTTTCGGTCGATTCTGCGGTGACGGTCGTTGCTGTGGTAGTCGGCATTTCGGTTTCCGTAGTCTCAGCGGGTTTATTTCCGCCGAGGCGTACAATAATGAACACAGCCGCCGCAAGCGCGACAAGCATGCACAGCACTCCCGTTATGTATCTTGCTTTCATACGTTTTCCTTATATTCCGAGGAGGGAGTACAGGAACTCCGCTCCGTCATTTTTCGTAAACTCAACGTGAACGTTCAGTTTTTCTTCAAGCTCCGCGGGAGTCATGCCGTCGAGAAAGAGGTCTCCTTCACTGCGCAGAACGGTTGCGGGAAGGAAAAGCGTTTCGCCGAGGTTCTCGCCCTCAAGCTGTTCCTTTATATCGCCGCCCGTGAGAAGCCCCGCAACGGTTATCTCGCTGCCGAAGAAGCGATTCTCGATTTTATAAACGCTGCATCTGAAGCCGTGGCACACCGCCGCGATTTTCGAAACACATTCGCATATAAAGCCGTACGCCGCCTCGCCCGTGGCGACGGATACGTCGCGCTTTATCTCCGCGTCCTCGTCGGTGAGCGTGGCAAGAGCAAGCTCAAGCTCTGCGCCGAAGGACGAGAGCATGCCGACGCCGTTTTCTATCTGTGAGTATTCTCCCCAGTATTCCGCGGGAGGAATGGGCGTACCGGATTTTACGTATAGCTCGTCGGCGGGGTAGAAAATTCTCTCGCCGTATTTTTCGAGGCATTCGTCCGAATATTTTGTAACCTGCGCGATTATTCCCGCGCACTCCTCGGGAGTGAACGGCTCGAGCGGGTAAAGCCCGTCGCGGAATTTGGTAAGCCCCGCGGGAACTACGGACACGCTGTCCATTGCCGGATAAAGCGCGGAGAGGTCGCGCATCGTGCGGTCAAGCTCTTCCCCGTCGTTGAGCCCGCGGCAGAGCACTATCTGCCCGCGAAGCTTTATGCCCGCGTCGGCAAGGGTACGAAGGTACGAGAGCACCTCGCCCGCGCGCTTGTTTTTCATCATTTTGACGCGAAGCTCGGGATTCGTCGTATGTACCGATACGTTGACCGGAGATATGTGCATCTCTATCATACGGGCGATATCGCGGTCCTCGAGATTGGTGAGGGTAATATAGTTGCCGTGGAGGAAGGAGAGACGCGAGTCGTCGTCCTTGAAATACAGCGGCTCACGCATTCCCTCCGGAAGCTGGTCGATAAAGCAGAAGACGCATTTGTTTTCGCATCTGTGCTTTTTATCCATAAGCGGAGTCTCGAAATCGAGTCCTATGTCGTCGTACGTATCCTTGACGAACACGACGGTATATTCTTCACCCCCGCGGGTAAAGGTAGCCTCTATTTTATCGTCGGCAAGATAAAAGCGGTAGTCTATTACGTCGCGTATCTCGTGGCCGTTTATGCTCACGAGCACGTCACCCGGCATAACTCCGCGCTTTGCCGCACGGGAGCTCGGCAAAACGTCCGTTACCGTTACCATATTATCACCGCCTTCACTAATTTATCAGTTTATTATAACACAGAACACCGCGTTTGGCAAGGAAAAGTCACAAACAAAGGGTTGTTTTCATATACTGACAAGGTATGGAGGTGGCGTTTATGTTTGCAGCCGTAACGGCGGTTCTTTCTTATCTTTCGTACATAATACTGAGTGCGGGTCCGGCAGGTCATTTTCCGCCTCCGCTCACCGCCGCGGAGGAGCGCGAATGCTTCCGCCTGATGCGTGAAACGGGCGACACCGCGGCTCGTTCAAAGCTTATAGAGCACAATCTGCGGCTCGTGTCTCACATCGTTAAAAAATACTATTCGAGCACGGGGCCGTCGGAGGAGCTGCTCTCAATCGGTACGGTGGGGCTTATTAAGGCGGTAGACAGCTTTGACAGCACGAACGGCGCGCGGCTCGGCACGTATGCGTCGCGGTGCATACAGAACGAAATACTGATGTATTTCCGTGCGCGGAAAAAGCTCGACTCCGAGGTTTCGATAAATGAAACGATTGACGTTGACCGTGACGGCAACCCGCTGACCTATATGGACGTTATTAAATGCGAGGACACGATTGCCGAGGATATTGACCGCCGTCTTTGCGCACAGCGCGCACTTGAGTTTATAAGGGACAGAATGGACGAGAGAGAACGCTCGGTTATCGTGCTCCGTTACGGACTTGACCGTGAGGCACCGCTCACGCAGAGAGAAACCGCTCTGCGGCTCGGCATTTCGCGCTCTTACGTGAGCCGTATTGAGAAAGGCGCGCTTGAGAGGCTTGAGGAGCATCTTTCAAGACGGACTTGAAAAAAGGAATTTCATATGGTAGACTATTGTCGAGGAGATTCTCTCCTCGGCTATCAAAGGCGGTGACGTTTATGTTTGACCTTGTTATATGGGATTTCAACGGAACGATTGTCGAGGACATGATGCTCTGTGTGAATTCCGTAAACAGAATGCTCCGTGCACGCGGTCTGCGCGAGCTTTCGGGAGCAGAAGATTATAAAGAACACTTTCATTTTCCCGTTAAGGATTATTATGCCGAGCTCGGCTTTGACTTTGAAGCGGAGCCGTACGAGGACTTAGCCGTAGAATGGTTTGACATGTACTGTGCCGGCGAGCCGTATCTCACCCCCGCAGAGGGCGTTGCAAACGCACTTGAGGCGTTCAGGGCGGCGGGAATCGAGCAGATAGTGCTCTCGGCGTCTCAGGAGGAGATACTGCTGCGTCAGCTTGACCGTTTCGGGTTTGCGGGATATTTTTCCGAGATTATCGGGCAGGACAACATATATGCGGGCGGCAAAACAGAGGCGGCGCGCAAATGGATAGGCGGTCGAAAGATAAAAGCAGCGTTTATCGGCGACACGGTGCACGACTATCAGACCGCGTGCGAGGTGGGCGCCGTTCCCTTCCTTTTTGCGGGAGGACACGGCAAGCGCTCCGACCTTGAGACGACGGGCGCGTTCGTATCCGAAAGCATGCACGACATAAAAAAAGCAATTCTCGGTCTTTGAAAATTTTTCCTTTCATAACGGTGCGCTCTCTGCAAACAATATTAGTGTTCGCAGAACAAACTTGTTTATGAAAGGGGCACCCGACAATGGTACTCGACAGAATAGCGCTTGCTCTCGTAATCATCGGCGCACTTAACTGGGGACTCGTCGGAATCTTCAGTTTTGACCTCGTTGCATGGATTTGCGGTGGCTCCGCGACCGCGGTCGCCCGTATCATTTATACGGTCGTCGCCCTCGCCGGAATATGGTGCGTTTCCCTCCTCTTCCGCTCGCGGGAGACTGCGGATGGCTATAAGTCGTAAATAAAGAAACCGACCGATACGCTAAACGTATCGGTCGGATTTTTTTATTTTGCGAGGTCCTCGAGAACGAACGCGGGAACTGCTCCCTCTCTGAAGCCGGTTTCGTGCTGACCGTAAACGTCGTCAACCTCGAACACGGTAACGGTGTAGCGGTGGTCGGTGCGACAGGGGAGTACGCCTCCGACGCCGTCCCACATGCCGCAAAGGTCGGTGAGAGACTTGACTATTTCCTTCTGGTTTGCGTCTGTCATATAGCATACGTACGCGCCGGTATCGTTATCGGTGACCACGATGCATCCGATATTTGCCGCAACGTCGGCATAGACCTCGCTTGCATCCTTGAACGCTCTGCCCTTGTAAGCAAGGAATGCGTTAAGCACCTCCGTATTGTCCGCGTATACCGGGTAAGTAGAGAACACGTTATAGCCTGCTGCGCTGACCGTGTTTTCATTTTCGTGAATCTGTACCGTGCCTATCACGGGCGAGGATTCGTACTTGTCCATATCAAGAGTCAGGGTTTTGAGAGCGGCAAGCTTGTCTTTGCCGACGGCCTCCGTCAGCAGATCTCCGTTCAAATAACTGTAATATTCACTGTAGCCGCCTGCGGTTATCGGGAGGTTCACGCTCGCGCAGACGATTTCTCCGTCAGCGGGGGCTCTTTCGGTTTTACCGGAGTTCTCAAAGTACATGAGCACGTCGGATATAGCGTCGCAGTCATAGTAGTACTGCATTGCTACCGGGAAGCCGAGGCGCGTTCTGAACAGCATATTAAGCGTTACGCTTCTGTAGCTTCTCATGCAGAAGTCGCTCAGCCCGATGGCCTCCTCGATGCATACGTCCTCGGGTACCGCCCGGTCTGCAGAGTAGTCGACGTCCGTGTCCGTCATGTAGTCGTTTTTATCAAACTCGTAGTAATACTCGTTGAACTGCTGTGCGTAGAACTTGTCGTATTCGGTCTTGTCGTCAACGAATGCGGGTGAGCCCATGCGCTCGTGTCCTTTCTCGCTGCCTTCTTCACCGTCACGGTCGCGCTTGAGCGCTTCCTCGAGCATTGCGGCGACGTGCTTTGCCTCGTCTCCCTCAAAGCGTACCGCGTAATCGTTCGATACGGTAAGCTCGACGTAGTTTACGATTTTCTCTGACGGGATGTTTCTGTACATTCCGAAAACGTCGGCAAACAGTACGACGAATATCAGCACGAAGACTGCGACGAATATGAGGAGTCCGCCGAAGCCCCTGAATATTGCTCTTGCTGACTTATTCATAAGTCCGTTGACGAGCATGAAGGTTACGATAAGACCTATCAGGCAGCCGACAACCGTCCAGAATTCGCTGTCGAACATTGATTCGAAGAGGAGTCCGAACGCGGTCGTACCTACGTAGAGGCTCGCGTATTTGAAGATGAAGCGTGCGGTGCGGTAGATGAGCGGAGTACCCGCGGACTCACTGCGTCTGACAAGATAAAGCACGAAGGAGAGAACGAAGAACAGTACTATCCAGAATGCTACCGCCAGAACCGTACGTGCGCTTATGACGAAGAGGTAGTTCGAGCCGTCGTTTATCGTTTCGATAACGCGGAGTACGGGGCAGATCTTCAATATGAAATGGTCGATGTAATAATCGAAGTTCAGTATGCTGTTATGATTTACGGTGTTCGCCATGCCGAGAGTCAGCAGGAACATTACCGCGGGAAGGAATGCGACGTACACCGTACCGATGATACGGAACAGTCCCGTGCCGCAGAAGGATGCCGCAAACGCCGTCATCGAGTAGACGAGGAGTGAGAAGAGCAGCCCGAGGAATACCGCCTGACACACAATCGTGAAGTGCTCGGGCGAGACGGGACGGCGCAGTGCCAGTATCACGTACGCAAGAAACGCATTGACGACGTACGGAATTACGAAATACAGCCCCGTTGCGAGGGTTGACGTGACGTACAATGCCTCGCGTCTTACCGGCAGACTGTGGTAGAAGTTCACCGCGGTTTTGTTGTTTACGTACCTCATGGTTACGAGCCCGCAGACGAATGCCGCAAGCATGGCGACCACGATATTGGTCATGCCGAGTCCCGCGAGGAACTCGCTTATTTCCCTCACCATGTTCTCTCTGAATCCGGCATCCGCGGCGTAATATCCGTCGTATCTCAGCTCAAAAGACGTCGAGGCGAAATATGCCGCGGGAACGACGAAGGATATTGCGAAAACTACGGTCAGCGCGACGAGCATCGGCCACGTCGTACGCAGAAGAAAACGGAAGTAACGGGTGCTGAAGAATCTGCACTTACCTATGGATTTTTTGTTCTCAGAAGGTAATGTTTGAGTAGTCATATCCTTTTTCCTCCATTTCCGTTATAAATACTTCCTCAAGCGTGAGGGGGATGAATTCGACGTACGAGGGCTCGAACGCCTCGAGCGCGTGAGAGACGGTCTCCTCGTCTGCACGGGCGACTACGGTCACGAGCTTGCCCGAGGAC
>JAZUGD010000280.1:0-4817 GCA_045641025.1 Eubacteriales bacterium | reverse complement strand
AGGTTGCTCACGCGTTACTCACCCGTCCGCCACTGATCGGAAAGCCGAAGCTTTCGTCACCGTTCGACTTGAATGTGTTAGGCACGCCGCCAGCGTTCATCCTGAGCCAGGATCAAACTCTCTAAATGTTGTATATCAAGTTACCGGAGTAACTTAACATCAGAGTTTGTTCTGCTCTTTATTGTTTTTAGAGCTTCTGTAAATTCAAAAGAATTTTTCGGAGTCTTTTTGTTGTCTGTTGTTCAATTTTCAAGGAGCAACTTGCCCGCTCACCGGGCAGCCTATGTATTATATCAAACACTTTAGGTATTGTCAACACTTTTTTCAAAGTTTTTTTATTTTTTTTGAACTTTTTCAAAATTACCATTTTGTGGTTGAAATGTATACCGAAAAAGCGCGTCATTGCTGGAAAAATAGGCAATGACGCGCTCTCGACCACAATATGTTGTGTTTCCGGATTTTACCATTTTTGAGGCGTTTTCCGGAGATTTCGGGACGTTTGCACCCCGAACAATATCACTTCAGCGATTCGAGGTATTTTATGCTGCTGAAATCTCCGTCGGCGATCTGCTTATAGCCGCAGTCGTGAGGATGCACGCAGTTGATAAGACGGTCGATTCTCGACTCGGTCGAGCGGACGGACGGCGGCATCGTGAGATAGGGGAAGCCGTAGATGCGGTCGCACCAGAGTCCGGCGGTGGAGATATACAGGTTATCGGAATAGCGGTGTCCGTCGAATTCGGCAAGCGTTGCCTTGCGGAGCGCCTTGCACGCGAACTCGACCTCCTGCTGACAGTCGTTGCGGGTACCGTACCAGAAGCCGTAGCCGTCCTGGTTGCCCGCCGTCGACGGCTCGAGCACGAGGATAATCTTACACTCGGGATAATCCGCGAGAATCATATCGAAAAGCTTTCTCGCGTTTGCGATAATCTTTTCAATCTTCGCAACGGAGAGCTCGTACTGGTCGAGGTTGTTGACGTGCCAGTCCATGAGGTCGTTGTTGCCGTACATTACGGAGACGTAATCGAGCTTCGCTCCCTCGCCCGCGCCGCATTCCTTTTCGATATACGCGCGGACTCCGCCCGCGTTCTCAAGCTCGCACACGGCGGTAGCGTACTGCCAGCCGTTATCGGCAAGGTTTCTCACGTCGGGGTCCTTCGGGGATACCTTCGTGCCGAGAAAGTGAAATCTCGCGCCGTTTGTATTATTAAGGAGGGATTTAATCTCGGTCGTGGTCGTCTTGTCGCCGCTCTCGATATTGCTGTAGCCCTGCGCACCGCTGACGGTGTGCCACGAACGGCTGTCGCCGATGAAGAGAATGTTTCTCTCCCCTTCTCCGGCGTCGGGGTCGACGACGTGAATGGTCGCCTTCTTTTCGGACAGTATCTCACGCGTGTAGAGCGAGCGGCTTCTCACGGTGAACGCGTGGTCGCCTATCATCTCGCGGGTCGCGTCGAGAGTGAAGCCGCGCGCGGTGGTCATGCCGACGTCGCACTTTACCTCGAAATATACCGAGCGGTCGCCTTCCTCGAAGTTAGCGACGGTCGACCACCACAGGTTGCACTGTCTGCCGGCGGCGACGTGGATATCGTCGGGCAGAACTATCTCACCGTAGAAAATTTTATCAAGCAATGCGTTCATGACGTGCCTCACTTTGTAATGTTGATTTCGAGCTCCGCATCGGCGTAGCAGTCCTTGCCGACCCAGACCTTGAACTTGCCGGGCTCAACGACGTAGGTCTTATTGTCGTCCCAGTATCCGAGCTCGTCCCAACCGAGACGGAAGGTGACGGTTTTCTCTTCTCCCGGAGCGTAAACCTGTTTATCAAAGCCCTTGAGCTCGCGTATCGGGCGGCATATCTTTGCGACGCAGTCGTGAATATAGCACTGCGCTACCTCCGCGCCCTCGCGCTCGCCGACGTTCTTTACCTTTACCGATACCTCGAACGCGCCGCCGTTCTTTATCTCGTCAAGCGAGATTGCGCTCTGCTTCACGGATACATTCGAATATTCGAACGTCGTGTAGGAGAGACCGTAGCCGAACGGGTACAGAGGCGTATCCTTGCAGTCGCGGTAGTTTCTTATCTTGTTGTGACCGTAGTAACCCTCGTTGTCGCGGCAGGAGGAGGTCTGGTTGTAGTATATCGGCTCCTGACCCGTTACGCGCGGGAAGGTAATCGGCAGGCGTCCCGACGGGTTCACGTCGCCGTACAGTATGTCGACGAGTGAATACGAGCCCTCGGTGCCGTTGTGCCAGCCGTAAATAATTGCGTCGAAATACGGCTCAATCGACTCAAGCGCAAGCGGTCTGCCCGCACGGATGACGGCAACGAGCGGAGTGCCGACCTTGCGCGCTCTCTCTATAAGTATCTTCTGCTCGGGCGTGAGCTCGAGAGACGTTACGTTGGAGTTCTCTCCGTCCATGTGCGGCGTCTGACCGAGCACGAGCACCGCTACGTCGTAGCCGCCCGCGAAATAGAACGTCAGGTCGGTCAGAGGACTGTCGAGGCACGATACGTCATCGTAGCCTCTGCGGTTGTGGATGGCTTCCTTGAACGTGGCGATACGGCTCAGGCTCGCGCCGCCCGCCCAACAGCCGAGATTCACGGACTGCTCGTTCATGAGGTGACCGTAAACCCATACCTTCGTATCCTTTTTAAGAGGAAGGATGTTGTTCTTGTTTTTGAGAAGCACCGCGGACTCGTCCGCCATGTATTTTGCGGCACGGCTGTGTGCCTCGTAGTCTACCTTGCGGTATTCGTTGTACGGATTATCGAAGAGTCCGAGCGCGAACTTCACACGGAGCACGCGGCGTACCGCCTCGTCGAGAGTTTCCATGGACACGGTGCCCTCTTCCACGCACTTTGCGAGATTTTCGTCGTAGACGTTGTCACGCATGTCGACCTCAAGACCCGCGTTGAGCGCGAGCTGTGCACAGTCTTTTCTGTCCTCAGCAACGCCGTGACGTTCAAGCTGTTCTATCGCGTGGTCGTCGGATACGACGAAGCCCTCGAAGCCCATCTCGCCGCGGAGCACGTCCGTAAGAAGATAACGGTTCGATGCGGCGGGCTTGCCGCCGATGTCGTTGAACGCCTCCATGACGGTGGCGCATCCCGCCTTTACCGCCGAGCGGAACGCGGGCAGATAGTAGTTGCGGAGCGTCTGGTCGGTTATCTCCGCCTTGTGATAGTCAACGCCCGCCTCGGCTGCGCCGTAGCCGACGTAGTGCTTTGCGCACGCCGCCATCGAATGCACGTCGGCGAGGTCGTCGCCCTGAATACCCTTGACCATAGCCTCGGCAACCTTCGCGCCGACGTACGGGTCCTCACCGGGGCCCTCGCTGACTCTGCCCCAGCGCGGGTCGTGGCTCATGTCGAGCATGGGAGTGAACGTCCAGTGTACGGAGTCGGTGCTCGCCTCGTCCGCGATGCAGCGGTAGGACTGTCTTATCGCCTCGGGATTGAACGAGGACGCCATGCATATCGGAGTCGGGAAGCAGGTGTGCCAGCCGTGGATAACGTCGTGGCCGAACAGAAGCGGTATTCCCATTCTCGATTCCTCAACGGCTACTCTCTGCATCTCGTTGAGGCGCTCGCGGTTTGCTTTAGCCCCCTCGCAGTCTACGTCCCAGCTGTTGATGCCGGACAGAATGAACGAGCCCGCCTTGCCCGCACGCACGAGTTCGGTAATATGCTCGTCTCCTCCCGCTTTGCTGTCTATCTGGTTGAGCTGACCGACTTTTTCGTCTACGGTCATCTTCGCAAGCAGTTCGTCTATTTTCTTTTCGATTTCAAGATTCATGGGCAAATCCCCGCCGAAGCGGATTCCTTTCATTTTATAATGTAATTATATAGCAGAATGAAGAAAAAAGCAAGTGAGAAAAGGAGCATTCGGAATGCGGAATTCGAAATGGCGATGTTTGCCAACGGCAAACTCGCGGTTTTCGGCGAAGCCGAACAACCACGGAATTGCGGAATTAAACCGTACTCCACGTCCATGCACTTACACAACAACTTGTGCGGATGCTCAAGCCTTCCCTTGCCAGGGAAGGTGTCAGTTGAGCGCAGCGAAACTCACGGATGAGTAGGTTGAAGTTTTGCGGAGCAAAACAACCTCTTTCCATAAACTTACAGACAAATACTACTGCAAATCATTCGGTGGACTACTCATCCACCGCTAACGCGGTCCCCCTTCCCCCTTTTGCATTGCAAAAGGCAGGCAAGGGAAGGCTCTTATCTGAATTGTTAATAATATTACAGACAGATAATAACATTTAAGTTCAAAGCTCCGCACTCTGCACTCTCTTTCGCCGTGGGCGAAAGAAAAAACGCTCCCTTGCGGGAGCGTTTTTCTTATTTTGCGAGTTTTTTGCAGACCTCGACGAACGAGGGGAGCTCTTCTTCGAATGCGGGACCGTACTTTACGTCCTTGACGGTGTCGCGGGTGCGCTTTACGACCGCCGAGGTGAAGCGTGCGGCTTCCGCGGCGGCGTCCTCAACGGACGCGCCGAGCACGGTCATGGATGCGACGACGGAGCCGAACACGTCTCCGGTACCGTGATAGTAGCCCTCGTACTTCGGTGCGAAGGAATACGAAACCCTGCCGGTGTACGAATCGTACGTTGCCGCGCCGATTCCCTCTCCGTCCTCAACTCCGCTGATGACGACCTTCTTCGCGCCGAGAGCGGACAGCTTCTTCATGATTTTCTCAAGCGCCTCGCCGGGCACGGGAGCCGAGCCGTCGCACGGGTCCTCGGTGATGAAAAGTCGGATCGTAGCCATGTCGTTCTGTGAGCCAAGGAGTTGGCACAATAATTTG
>JAZUGD010000279.1:0-5956 GCA_045641025.1 Eubacteriales bacterium | reverse complement strand
GGTGAAGTCGGCTTTTATTCCGAGGTAATCGAGATGAGTGCCGACACCACACAGGACGCGCTTCTTTCAAAAATCGAGGAACTCAAAAACGTCGAAAAAATCCACGCCATTCTCGTTCAGCTTCCGCTTCCGCGCGGGCTTGACGATAAGGCTGTCGTAGCCGCAATCCCGCCCGAAAAGGACGTCGACGCGTTCCACCCAGTGAACATCGGTAAGGTGATGCGCGGTGACTACGACTTCGTGCCGTGTACTCCCGCGGGAGTCATGAAGCTTCTCGAATACTACGGCGTTGACCCGAAGGGTAAGGAGTGCGTGGTAGTCGGACGAAGCAACATCGTCGGAAAGCCGATGGCGATGCTTCTGATGCAGGCGAACGGTACCGTAACCGTATGCCACACCAAAACCGCAGACCTCTCCTTCCATACGAAGCGCGCCGATATTCTCGTCGCGGCTGTCGGAGTGGCGGACTATATTACCGGTGATATGGTAAAGGAGGGCGCGGTCGTCATCGACGTCGGCATGAACAGACGCGAGGACGGTAAGCTTACCGGAGACGTTGATTTCGCCTCGGTTGAGCCGAAGGCTTCGATGATTACCCCCGTACCGGGCGGCGTCGGACCCATGACCATAACCATGCTGCTTGAGAACACGCTCAGGGCGGCGCAAAGAAAAGCAGATAAGGAGTAACCCAATGAACGTAGTATGTCTTGACATGGAGGGCGTTCTCGTCCCCGAAATATGGATAGCGTTTGCCGAGGCGACGGGTATCCCCGAGCTTCGCCGCACGACGCGCGACGAGCCCGATTACGATAAGCTTATGAAGTACCGCATCGGTATCCTTCACGAGCACGGTCTCGGACTTCGCGAAATACAGGACGTCATCTCGACGATTGACCCGCTTCCGGGCGCAAAGGAATTCCTCGACGAACTCCGCGACGTCACGCAGGTCATTATTCTCAGCGATACGTTCGAGCAGTTCGCGCACCCGCTCATGAAAAAGCTCGGTATGCCCACGATTTTCTGCAATACTCTCGAGGTTGCAGAGGACGGCGAGATAACCGGCTACAAAATGAGATGCGAAAAATCGAAGCTCACCACCGTCCGCGGGCTTCAGTCGATAGGCTTTGACACCATCGCCGCAGGAGACAGCTTCAACGACCTCGGCATGATTCAGGCGTCGAAGGCGGGCTTCCTCTTCAAGAGCACCGAAAAAATCAAAGCGGACTTCCCGGAGATTCCCGCATACGACGGATTCTCCGACCTTCTCGCCGCAATCAAAGCGGCACTGTAATAAACAATAATCCGCCCACGGATAACCGTGAGCGGATTTTTTTGTCGGGAAATGAAAAAATTCATAAAAAAGTTATAAATAATTGAGGTGTTCGTGTAGATTTTTACCAAACGGATGTGGTATAATTATAATCCAAGAAATTATGTGGGGTACTATTTATGAAACATCGTATTCTCTGCCTTTTCCTTGCACTCATTCTCGTGCTTCCGACTCTCGCATCCTGCGCGAACAACGAGAATGAAAAGGACGAACCGGATAACACCGGCAGCATCGTCACCGAGAACGAAGACGTTCCCGTCTTTGAGGAAAGAGACTTCAACGAGGAGACGTTCAAAATCCTTACTTACGGTTCGACTGCGGTCGACTATGCCGACGCTTATATATGGAGCGATGGCGTTACCGGCGGCGCGATAAGTGACGCGGTAGCGGAGCGAAACCGTCTCGTTGAGGAGCGATACAACGTAATAATCGCCTCCGAGGAGTGCTCACCCATGCCCGAGGCGAGAAAACGCATGCAGGCGGGTCAGTGCGACTTCGACGTCATTTACGAGTGGGGCATATGGTCGTCCGCAACCGCACTCGACGGTATGCTTTACGATTTCCTCGAGCTTGACTACATAAGCCTCGACAAGAGCTATTGGGTACCCTCTGCCGTAGACGACCTGACCATAAGGGGCAGAATGTTCCTCGCCACCAACTATATAACGATGAACAGCCTTTCCTGGACGCAGTTCATCGCGTTCAACAAGAATCTGATGGATAAGCTTCAGATAGAATACCCCTACACGTACGTTTACGAAAACAACTGGACGTTCGACGTATTCCTCGATATGATAATCTGCGCCGAGGAAGACATGAACGGTGACGGAGTCATGGGAGTAGACGACCAGTTCGGTTACGGTACCGACTCCGTGAGCCTGCTCAGCGCGCTCGTATCCATGGCAGGACAGTCCACCACGAAGAAAAACGGCGACTCGTACGAAATAACGATAAACACCGAAAAAGCACAGAACATATATAACACCTACTCGAAGAAGCTTGCGGTTTCCGATGCCTTCATCACCTACGAGGACGTATGGAATGCGGGAGTCGACCTCAGCGCATTCGAGTCCGGCTATATGGGTGCAAGATACTACATATTCGGTGAGGACCACACACTTCTCAATCCTCTGACGATGGACGAGACGAAGGAATTCACCAACATGAAGAGCGACTACGGCGTAGTGCCGAACCCGAAGCTCAATTCCTCTCAGGCTGAATACTACCACTTCGTAGATACGTGCGCACCGATATTCTCGATTCCCGTTCAGATAAACGACGAGGACAGACTTGCGGTTATTCTCGAGTATATGGCGTACGAATCCGAGAGAAACCTTCTTCCCGCATACTACGAGACCACCATTAAAACCAAGAGAATGCAGGACAACCGCGACTACGAGATGCTCGACATAATCCGTTCGACCGCTCATTACGACTGGACGACGCTTTATAAGCTCGAGGGCACCGCGGGACTTCTTGACCAGATGATGACCTCCGGCAGCTTCGCATCCGTATGGAGAAGAAACGGCGCCAAGGCTCAGTCGAGTCTCGATGAGCTGCTTGACAAGATAGAAAACATAAGCTACTGAACCGAATAAAGCGAGGGCACTTATGACATTCAAAAGATTACTTTGCGCGATTCTGGCACTTCTGATGTTATCGGGTGCCCTTGTTTCGTGCGCAAACGACTCCGGGGATGAACCGGGTGAAACCTCGGGCACCGCTGTGACCGAGTCTCCCGATGACGCGCCCGTGTTTGAGGAGAGGGACTATTCGGACGAGGAGTTCAAGTTCCTCATTTACAATCAAAAGGAAGCGCTCGTCTTCTATGACGAGTATATCTGGAACGACGGCATAACCGGCGGTACGATAAACGATGCGGTAACCGAAAGAAACCGCCGCACCGAGGAAAAATACGGACTTACGATAACCGCCGAGGTCGTTTCAAGCCCCATCGGAGAAGCGAAAAAACGCATGCAGGCAGGGCAGTGTGACTTCGACGTCATATACGAGTGGAACAGCCGCCTCGTTCCCGCGGCACTCGACGGCCAGCTTTACAACTTCGATAATTTCACCTATTCCCATTTCGACCGCGAATTCTGGATTCCGTCCGCAATCGAATCGATGACCGTCGCGGACAAACGCTTTATCTCAACGAACTACGCTACGATGAGCTCGATAGGCTGGGCATCCGTCGTGTTCTTCAACAAGAACCTCATGGATAAATACGGCTACGATTATCCCTATGAGGCGGTGCAGAACGGTACGTGGACGGTCGATTACATGATAGAGCTAATCGAGGGCGGCGCCGAGGACCTCAACGGCGACGGAACAATGGGCTACGGCGACCAGTTTGCGCAGATGGCGTGCATTAACATCGGGTCGGTGTGTGACGAGCCTACCGTAAAACAGCGTGCCGACGGTACGTACGAGGTTATCGGCTACACCGAGCGCATGCTGAAGAATTATGAAGACTACGTCCACGTTTTCGAGAGAATAAAGGAAAACGAGCTTGACTACGGTACCGTATGGGAGGACGCCGGAGACATAAGCGAGTTTGACAATCAGTGGAATGCGGCGAGACAGCTTTCCTTCGGTGCCGGCAACGTAATGTTCCTCGGCGGAGTCATCGACTACACGAAGGACTTCATCAACATGAAGGATACCTACGGAATCTGCCCCGGACCGCTTAACGACGCGTCGGAGGGCGTGTATACCTCGACCATAGACTCCGGTACGCAGATGTTCGGCATACCGATTCAGATAAAGGACGAGGAAAGAGCCGATATCATCCTCGATTACATGGCGTACGCGTCGGAAGACACGCTTCTTCCCGCATTCTGGGAAACCACGATAAAGACGAAGAGAATGGAAGACGTGCGCGACTACGAAATGCTCGACATCGTGAGAAACAACATCCGCTTCAGCTGGGTCGGCATGTACCTCGGCGACGCAACGCTCTGCCGGGATAAAATGCTTTCGTCGGGACATTTCTCCTCCGTTTGGAAGAAATACAGCGCAAAAGCACAGAAACAGCTTGACGACTTTATTGACAAAATCGAATCTTTGGATTAAAATATAAGTAACCGTGCATCCGCACGAAACGTTCGTTTTATATTGACACCGAAAGGAAGAAGAACATGACGAAAACAAGACTTATCTGTCTGCTCCTCGCTATGCTCATGGTAACGTCCCTGCTTGCCTCCTGTGCCAACAACGAGGAAGACAAGCCCGATGATACCGGCAGCAAGATAGTGACCGACGCACCGTCCGATGCTCCCGTATTCGAGGAGGCTGACTTCGGCGGCGCCAAGTTCAACGTGCTTACCTACGGCTCCCTTGCCACCGACTTCGTCGACGCTTACATCTGGAGCGACGGCATCTCGGGCGGTGCTATCGGTGACGCCGTAGCAGAGCGAAACCGCAGAGTTTCCGAAAAGTACAACGTTGAGATAACCGCAGAGGAATGCGGCCCCATGGGCGAGGCTGTCAAGCGTATGCAGGCAGGTCAGTGTGACTTCTCGCTTATATACGAGTGGGGTATCCGTTCCAAGTCCGCGGCACTTGACGGACTCCTTCTCGACTTCTACGACCTCGACTATATCGACCTTGACCGTGACTACTGGGTACCCTCCGCAACCGAGGACCTTACGGTCGCCGGCAGAATGTTCATCGGCACCAACTACATAACGATGAACAGTTTCGCATGGGCTGATATGTATTTCTTCAACAAGGGCCTTATGGATAAGTTCAACTACGACTATCCTTACGAGCACGTATACGACAATACCTGGACTATCGACACCTTCCTTGATTACGTTATCGGAGCAGAGGAAGACGTCAACGGTGACGGCGTAATGGACGGTAACGACCAGTTCGCGGTATGCGGCTTCGGCGTCGGTTCTCCCATTACCTGGTCGGGCCACCAGAACACCACCAAGAACTCCGACGGCTCGTACACACTCTCCGTATATACCGAGCAGGTGCAGAACATCTACGAAAAGTACAGCAAGACCATCGAAAAGATCGAGGGCATCAGCTACGAGGACGTATGGGATACCGGTTATGAATCGGCTGACTTCGAGTCGCAGTACAAGGCGGCAAGATTCTATATCATGGGTGAGGATCACGCCCTCTTCATGAGCGGTACTATGGACGAAACCGTTGAGCTCATCAACATGAAGGGCGACTACGGCGTAGTTCCGCAGCCTAAGTACGAGTCCTCTCAGGAAAACTACGTTTCCGGAGTTGATACCTGCGCACCCATGCTTTCCATTCCCGTACAGGTCAAGGACCTCGATATGGAAGGTATGATACTTGAGTACATGGCATACGAATCCGAGAACACCCTGCTTCCCGCATTCTACGATACCACCATCAAGACCAAGCGTATGGAAGATGCCAAGGACTACGATATGCTTGACATCGTAAGAAAGAGCGCACGTTACGACTGGACGAGCATTTACCTCTTCGGCAGCACCACTAACGATATCATGGGCAAGATGCTTGCAGCCGGTAACTTCGCATCCGTTTACAAGCGTTTCCAGGCAAAGGCTCAGGGTGAAATCGACGACGTCATCGACCAGATCGAATCAATAAACTATTAACTATAGTGAGGCACTCACC
>JAZUGD010000278.1:0-4407 GCA_045641025.1 Eubacteriales bacterium | reverse complement strand
TGCGGTGGTAACGTCGCACACGTCGGAGAGTGCGACCCAGTCGCCGAAGGAGCACATGCGGTCGGTGCCGCGTGCACGTGCGTAAGCGCATGCGAGGTGTGAGACGCGAAGACCCTCGATATCGTCAACGAAGCATGCCTTCTTCAGCGTGTCGGAAAGCTTGATGCCGACAGCCGCGGAGGTGGGGCTTACGTGCTTGAAGCTCGTAACTGCGGGGAGACCGAGCGCTTCCTTGAGCTCGCGGACGAGCTGCCAGGAGTTGAATGCGTCGAGGAAGTTGATGTAGCCGGGTCTGCCGTTGAGCACCTCAATCGGAAGGTCGCTGCCGTCGTGCATATAGATGGATGCGGGCTTCTGGTTGGGGTTACAGCCGTATTTCAGTTCAAACGTTTTCATTTTTCGGAGCTCCTATATTATTTGTTCTTGTTGATGATGATGTTCTCGGGAGCGGAGCCGTCAAGCGGTACCTGACGCACAAGAAGGGATACCTTGTTGTCCTCGTTGAGGTTCTCCCAGACGATGTCCGCAAGCTCCTTTGCGGTGTTCGGCATTGCGATTTCCTCGGGCTCGCCTGCGAACGAGGGAATGGGGCTGCCGTCACACTTGTAGGTGTGGATGAAGTGACCGATTCCCGCTACGGGTACGTAGTTGTAGAAATATCTTACGCAGGAGTCGGGGTTGCCGCTCATGCTCTTGAGAATGGAGAGCTGATAGCGGAACTTGCCGCACTTTCTGCAGTAGTTAAGCACTGCGGAAACGCGGGGAGTGTAGTTCGGAGCGTCGGGCTCGAACTCGCGGGTGGCGAGCGCTTCCTCGACGGTCTTGCCTTCCTTCAGATAATCGTAAATGGTGTTGGTCTGGTCGCCGTTCGTCACGATATCGGTGTCGCCGAGCTCGAGAAAGGGATTATAGATAATCAGCGACGGGTCAGCCATTTTGGACTCGTCGAACGCTTTGGTTCTCATGCCGCCTTCGAATTCCTCGAATACGCGGTTGCGGGAGTTTACGCTTCTGCCCATAATGAAGTACGCGATGAGCGCGCTCTTTCCGTCTGCGCTCATGCCGGTGATGATTCCGCGTCCGGGATAGGTGTTCTCGCTGAGGAGTTTCTTGATATCGTACTGTGCCATGACCTTGACCTCTCGTTTATTTATTTTTTCTTATTTCGGCGCTGACCTTCTCGGCCGCGGCGGGAAGGATTTTCCATTCCGCCTGCTCCATAACGCGCCGCTGGAGCACCTCGGGAGTATCGTCCTTACGGATACGTACCGCCCGCTGTTCTATGATTTCGCCGCCGTCGGGAATCTCGTTTACGAAGTGCACGGTTGCACCCGTAACCTTTACTCCCTTGGCAAGCGCCGCCTCGTGTACGTGCAGACCGTAAAAGCCCTCGCCGCAGAACGACGGGATGAGCGACGGGTGTACGTTGATGATACGGCGGGGATAGCGCGAGGTGAAGCTTTCGCTTAAGATGGACATAAAGCCCGCGAGCACTATAAGCTCGGCTCCCGCGCCCTCGAGTGCGGAGATTATCGCGCTCTCAAACGCCTCCTGCCCGCCGCACGCCTTTTTGGAGACGACCGCGGTCGGTATGTTTGCGTTTGCCGCTCTCGTGAGAGCGTAGGCATCAGCCTTGCTTGAGAGCACGAGAACGATTTCACCGTTCTTTATCTTGCCTGACTTCTCGGCGTCGATGAGCGCCTGAAGATTCGTGCCGCCGCCCGATACGAGCACGGCGATTTTCGTTTTCGGTGTCATACGAGCTCGACCTTGGCATCGGCGGACTTGACAATCTCACCGATTACGTAAGCGTCCTCACCTGCGGCGCGGAGAATCTCAAGCGCCTCGTCTGCCTGAGCCTTCGGTACGACTATCGTCATGCCGACGCCCATGTTGAAGGTGTTGAACATGTCTCTCTCGCAGATGCCTCCCGCCTTTGCGATAAGATCGAATATCGGGAGCACGCGAACTGCGCTCCTCGTGATGCGCGCGCAGAGTCCGTCGGGGATGCTTCTCGGTACGTTTTCGTAGAAGCCGCCGCCCGTGATGTGCGAAATACCGCGCACGTTCACCTTTTCAAGCAGAGCGAGCACGGGCTTTACGTAAATTCTCGTCGGGGTGAGAAGCGTCTCGCCGAGTCCTTTTCCGCCGAGCTCCGCTACGGGTGCCTTGAGGTCGACGTTTTCCACGTCGAATACCTTGCGCACGAGGGAGAAGCCGTTTGAATGTACGCCGGAGGAGGGGAGCGCGATTATCACGTCGCCGACCTCGGTGGTCTTGTTGTCGATGATTTTCGCCTTGTCTACCACACCGGTGGAGTAGCCCGCGAGGTCGTACTCGTCAACGGGGTAGAAGCCGGGCATTTCGGCGGTCTCACCGCCGATGAGAGCGGCACCCGCCATGACGCATCCGTCGGATACGCCCTTGACTATGTCCGCGATTTTCTCGGGCACGTTCTTGCCGCACGCGATGTAATCGAGGAAGAAGAGCGGCTTTGCACCGGCGCATACGATGTCGTTCACGCACATTGCAACGCAGTCGATACCGACGGTGTCGTGCTTGTCAAGAAGGAACGCGAGCTTCAGCTTGGTGCCGACGCCGTCGGTGCCGGAAACGAGCACGGGGCGGGTCATGCCCGTCACGTCAAGCTCAAACAGTCCGCCGAAGCCGCCGACGTCGGAGCATACGCCCTCGGTGACGGTACGTGCGATGTGACGCTTCATAAGCTCAACGGCCTTATATCCGGCGGTAATATCCACACCGGCAGCCGCGTAAACGTCGGAATGTGATTTTTCGTTCATGATAAATTCCTTATACAGTTAAACTTCGGTGAATTTTTAAGTTTTTATTCGCGACCGTCCCAACAGTACGTGCAGAGCTCGCTTCTGTCGATTCCTATCGCTTTTGCAATGTTATCAATCGACTGGAACTCAAGAGACGCGAACTTCAGCTTCTCGCAGATTGCACGGCGGAGGTTTTTGCCTCTTTCGGTCTCACCGTCGGTGTACTCGTCGATGTGAGAGAAGCCTTCGTCGCCCTCAAGCTCCTTTATGACCTGACGTGCAATCAGGTCCATGTCGCTCGTTGAGCGTGAGAAGTTCAGGTACTTGCAGCCGTACATGATCGGCGGGCACGCGGAGCGGATATGTACCGACTTCGCGCCGCTCTCGTAGAGGAACTCTACGGTTTCGCGGAGCTGAGTGCCGCGCACTATCGAGTCGTCGACGAAGAGCAGGTTCTTGCCCTCGATGAGCTCTCTGACGGGTATCTGCTTCATCTTTGCGATGCGGTTGCGATCGGTCTGCTTGCCGGGCATGAAGCTTCTCGACCACGTAGGCGTGTACTTGATGAACGCGCGGGCGAAATGCACGCCGCTCGCATTCGCGTAGCCTATCGCGTGGGGAGTGCCGGAGTCGGGCACTCCGCCGCAGTAGTCGAGAGTTCCGGTAAGACCGCTCTCGATATCCTTTGCGGCGAGAAGCTCGCCGTTTTTGTATCTCATGATTTCTACGTTTACTCCCTCGTAGGTCGAGGTCGGGTATCCGTAGTAGCTCCACAGGAAGGAGCATATCTTTTTCTTTTTGCCGGGAGCGACGAGAACCTTCTCGCTGTCGGGAGTAAGCTCCACGACCTCGCCGGGGCCGAGCTCGCGCACGTCCTCGAAGTCGAGCTTGCGGTAAGCGAACGACTCGAACGAAACGGCGTAGCCGTCCTCACGGCGGCCGAGTGCCACGGGAATACGTCCCATGCGGTCGCGTGCCGCGATGATGTGTCCCTTATCCGTAAGGATGAGGATTGACGCGGTGCCCTCGATCGACTTCTGCGCGAACCTGATTCCCTCCGCAAAGCTGCTCTTCTGGTCGATGAGCGCGGCAAGAAGCTCGTTCGTGTTAATCCTGCCTCCGGTCATTGCGTCGAAGTGACCGCCGGAGAAGGAAAGGTAACGGTCGATAAGCTCCTCGGCGTTGTTTATCACGCCTATCATGCAGATGGCGTACGTGCCGAGGTTCGAGCGGATGAGCATGGGCTGCGGGTCGCTGTCGCTGATGCAGCCGATAGCGGACGTGCCCGTCATCTCGTCGAATATGTGCTCGAACTTGGTGCGGAACGGCGCGTTTTCGATATGGTGAATCTTACGCTGAAGTCCGACCTGCGCGTCCCATGCGGCGAGACCGCCGGAGCGCGTGCCGAGGTGAGAGTGATAGTCGACGCCGAAGAAGACGTCGGTCATGCACTCACGGGTTGATGTTATGCCGAAAAAGCCGCCCATTGGGTAACTCCTTTGTTTTTTATGCGAAGAAGAGCTCGGAGAGAGTCATCGGGTCGATGTACTTGCCGTCCTTGTAAACGCGCATGTTGCCGGATGCGATCTCGTCGATGAGCATCACGTTGCCCTGAGGGTCATAA
>JAZUGD010000277.1:0-5358 GCA_045641025.1 Eubacteriales bacterium | reverse complement strand
GTGTCACCGAAGGAGGTGTACAGCGAGTTGAGGTCCATCGCAAGCCCGCTCTGATGCTCGGAGTGACCTGCGCGCGCAGAGTACGTATCAGCCGCGGCGTAGCCGTCGGCTGCGGCGTAGTTTGCGTAAATGTACGCCTGGTCGTAATACGAGCGGAAGCCCGATTTTACGAAAAGGCTTATGCCCTGCGCGGCAGCATCCGACTGCATTTTCGCAAACGCCGCATACGCCTCGTCGGTGATTCCGCCCGGATTATACGAGTCGGGCAGACTGTACGTTTTGTTCGCAACGAGGATACCGTCAACGTACGTAACGCCGTTTACCGTAGTAAGCGTATGTCCGTTAGCCGTTGTACCGTTTACCGGTACGGGCTCGGTTACGGGCGCTTGGGTGGTCGTTACCGGAGGCTCGGTGTATACCGGTTCGGTATACTGAGGCTCGGTATACGGAGGTTCCGTCCACGGAGCTTCCGTCCACGGAGTCTCCGTGGTCACTTCGGTATACTGCTCCGTAGTAGTAACCTCGGTAGTAACGGTGGTTTCCTCGGTGGTAACGGTGGTAACGGTGGTAACGGTGGTTACCGTTTCCGTCACGGTAGTCGGTACGGTCTCGGTCGGCTGCGGTGCTTCCGTATTATCAGCACATGGGGACAATAGAAGCAACGCAGACACGGCGAGTACCGCCGCTGTGAGTTTTGTTTTCATATTAAATATTGAACTCTGCCGACGGTTTGCCGTCGGCAGAGCGCATTATTCCCTTATCAGTCGAGTACGGTCACGGACTTCATCGTCTGGGTTATCTTCGGTCTGTCCATCGCGTCGGTGGGGATTGCCGCGATTTCATCGACGATTTCGATACCGTCGACTACCTTACCGAATGCGGCGTACTGTCCGTCGAGGAACTTCGCATCCGCGTGGCAGATGAAGAACTGGCTCGATGCGGAGTTATAAGCCTGCGAGCGTGCCATGGAGATAACGCCTCTCTCGTGGGAGATGGGGTTGTCAAAGCCGTTTGCCGCAAATTCACCCTTGATGTTTTCGTCGGAGCCGCCGAAGCCCGAGCCGAGCGGGTCGCCGCCCTGAATCATGAAGCCGGATATAACGCGGTGGAAGATGAGGCCGTCATAGAAGCCCTCCTCCGCGAGCTTTTTGAAGTTGGCTACGGTTACGGGAGCAAGGTCGGGATAAAGCTCGAGCTTTATCTTTCCGCCGTATTCCATTTCGATTTCTGCGTTTACGATATTCTTTTCCATTTTTAAACTCCGTTTATATTATTATTCAGTCAATTACGGTCATGCTCTCGATTACGGGAGGATTTACGGGAGCGGTGGGAACGGTGTCAAAGCCGTTTGAAACACATTCGATTTTCGCAATCTCGTCAACTACCTCCATGCCCTCGATTACCTTACCGAAGCCTGCGTACTGCCCGTCAAGGAAGGTTGCGTCACCGTGGCAGATGAAGAACTGGCTCGATGCGGAATCGGGAACGGTCGTACGCGCCATGGAAACGACTCCTCTTTCGTGGGACAGAGGATTGTTAACGCCGTTCTGTCTGAACTCGCCCTTTATGGTCTTGGCGGTATCGGTTCTGCCGCTGTTCGCGGGGTCACCGCCCTGAATCATGAAGCCGGAATAAACGCGGTGGAAGGTAAGTCCGTCATAGAAGCCACTCTCAACGAGAGACACGAAGTTCTCTACGGTAATGGGAGCGTATTCGGGATAAAGCTCCATTACGACGTCGCCGAAGTCCTTAACGGTCATCTTAACCTTTACGTGGGCACCGTCGCCTGCCTCTTCTTTTTCGCAGCCGGTAAATGCAAGGCAGCCGAGCGCAAGAACGAGTGCAAGAACGAGCGATATAACACTTTTGATTTTCATTTTACAGTTCCTTTACAATCGGAAGTTTTCTTCCTTATTTGAATATTTATATTACCATAAAATTCGCGAAATGTCAAGCAAAACGGCACGGTGCGGGCGCATCGTTCACCGAATTTTAACCGTTTTGTCATTATTTTTCCCGTCACGGGGTACAATAGTCGGGGAGTGTTTACACTACATTATTTATATGGGGGTGACGGTACGGACAAAAACACCGCGGGAAGCGTTTCACGCTTTCTTATCACGGCATTATTTGCAGGCACGGCGGTCTTTGCGGGAATGAAGTTCATTCTGCCGCCGCTGCTCCCCGTTATTCTTGCGTATACGGCGGCGGCTATCATGAGTCCCGCGGTCACCTTCTGCCACAAAAAGCTCGGTGCGGACATGCGTCCCGTTTCTCTCGTTCTGACCGTACTGTTCCTCGCGCTTTTATGCGCCGTCACTTATTTTGCCGGAGAGAAGCTCATAACCGAGGGGGAGGAGTTCATCTCCCGCCTCGGCGAATCTCTGCCGGACACGCTTGAGAGAGCACGCGCAGCATTATCTGATAAGTTCCCGTTTGCCGGGAAGATAAAGCTCGGTGACGGGGGCATTGCCGACAGCGTAATCACCGAGGGCACGAAAAAGCTGACCGCCTTTCTCGCAGATGCCGTCGGCTACGCCGCGTCTTACCTGCCGTCGTTCGTTATCGCCTTCGGCGTTTTCGTGATATTCCTCTTTTATCTTGCGCTTGACGGAGACGGTGTAAACCGTTCTCTCTTCTCTCTCCTGCCTGAGAGATACCGAGACAGAGCGGCGTCATTTTTCTCGCGTCTCGCACCTGCGCTGCGCGAATACGTCCGCGCGTACGCTCTTATTATGCTCATCACGTTCGCCGAGCTGTACCTCGGCTTTACTGTGGCGGGTATCGGGTATGCCCTGCTCCTCTCTTTCATTATCGCGCTCGTTGATTTTCTCCCTCTCCTCGGAGTCGGCACGGTGCTGCTGCCGTGGGCGGGGTGCGCGTATCTTACGGGAAACTACGGGCGCGGCACCGCGCTTCTCGTGATTTACGGTGTCGTTACCGTCGTGCGGCAGTTCGCCGAGCCTCACGTCGTGGGCGGCTTTATCGGCACTCACCCCGCCGTGGCTCTTGCGGGAGTGTACGTCGGGCTCCGTCTTTTCGGCGTTACCGGCATGATTGCCTTCCCGATTTTCCTTTATCTCATACGGGTTTTTACCGAATCCGGGGGCGGCGGCAAAATCTCTGAAAATATACGGAAATAAATTAAATTTCTTCTTGACAAACCTTGCAATTGGTGATATTATATGATGTACGCGTGCAAATGGGCATTTTTTTGCTATGCAAGAAATTACCCGCACGTAAAGACGGTACTTTCGCGGTCAATCTCCCGCGTTAAGTATATAAACGAATATAAGAAAGGAGAAACAAATGCCGACGTTTAATCAGCTCGTTAAGCAGGGCAGAAGCAAGAAGACCTACAAGTCCAAGGCTCCCGTTCTTCAGCAGGGTTTCAACACCCTTAAGAAGGAAATGACGGACCTCTCTTCCCCTCAGAAGCGCGGTGTGTGCACCAAGGTTACCACTACCACGCCTAAGAAGCCTAACTCAGCTCTTCGTAAAATCGCAAGAGTAAAGCTGACCAACGGTCTCGAGGTAACTACCTACATCCCCGGTATCGGACACAACCTTCAGGAACACTCCGTTGTCCTTATCCGCGGTGGCAGAGTTCGTGACCTCCCCGGTGTACGTTACCACATCATTCGCGGTACACTCGATGCACAGGGCGTTTCCGACCGTAACCAGTCCCGCTCCAAGTACGGAGCAAAGCGCGCGAAGAAGAAATAATCCGCGCACGTCTCGCAAGTATATCTTTGCAAACCCTGTCTCTCTATAACTTATATCGTTTATATACTGACAGCCGGCTTGCGCTTACGGAAGATTTCTTTCGAGTACCTATGATATCATAATTTTAATGAAGGAGGGAAGATCAGTGTCAAGAAGAGGCCAGATTTCCAAAAGAGATGTTCTGCCGGATCCTATCTACGGTTCGAAGCTCGTAACCAAGCTTGTTAACAACATCATGCTTGACGGTAAGAAGGGCGTTGCCCAGAAGATCGTTTACGATGCATTCACCATGATTGATGAGAAGCTCGGACAGAACCCCCTCGAGGTCTTCACCGAAGCTCTCGAGAACATTATGCCCGTTCTTGAAGTCAAGGCACGTCGTGTCGGCGGTTCTAACTACCAGGTTCCTATGGAAGTGAGACCCGAGAGACGCCAGACCCTCGGTCTGCGTTGGCTCATCGCCGCTTCTCGCGCAAGAGGCGAGAAGACCATGGCTGAGCGCCTTGCTGCCGAGATCATGGACGCTAAGAACAGCACCGGCGGTGCTTTCAAGAAAAAGGAAGATACTCACAAGATGGCAGAAGCCAACAAGGCTTTCGCACATTACAGATACTGATTCCGTTGGTTGGGACTCTGTGCATGAAGCGCAGAAGTCCGGAAGGAGATTTTATTTTTCATGCCGAGAGAATACTCACTTGAAAACACAAGAAATATCGGTATCATGGCTCACATTGATGCCGGTAAGACCACTACTACGGAACGTATTCTGTTCTACACCGGACGTACTCACAAGCTTGGTGAGACTCACGAGGGTGCCGCTACCATGGACTGGATGGAGCAGGAGCAGGAGCGTGGTATAACCATCACCTCCGCCGCTACCACCTGTTTCTGGAAGGGCTGCCGCGTAAACATCATCGATACCCCCGGCCACGTTGACTTTACCGCAGAGGTTGAGCGTTCGCTCCGTGTCCTCGACGGTGCGGTTACCGTACTTTGCGCCAAGGGCGGTGTTGAGCCTCAGTCCGAGACTGTATGGCGTCAGGCAGATAAATACCGCGTTCCCCGTATGGCTTACGTTAATAAGATGGATATCACCGGCGCGAACTTCTATCACGTCATCGACATGATGAAGGAACGCCTTAAGGCAAACGCTGTTCCGATTCAGCTGCCTATCGGCAAAGAGGACACGTTCCGCGGTATCATCGACCTTATTAACATGGAAGCCGACATATACTACGACGACCTCGGTCGCGACATGAGAGTCGAGCCCATCCCCGCAGACATGCTCGAGGAGGCTGAGGCTTACCGCGCCGAGCTGGTTGAATCAGTTGCGGAGTCTGACGAAGAAGTATTCGAAAAGTACTGCGCAGGTGAGGAGATCACCGTTGACGAAATCAAGCGCGCACACAGAAAGGCCACCATCGACAACAAGATCGTGCCCGTAACGTGCGGTACCTCTTATAAGAATAAGGGTGTACAGAAGCTTCTCGATGCAGTCATCGATTATATGCCCGCTCCTACCGACGTACCCGCAATCAAGGGTACCGTTCCCGGCACCGACGAAGAAATCGAGTGCCATTCGAGCGATGACGAGCCCTTCGCGGCTCTCGCGTTCAAGATCATGACCGACCC